>CAMATG010000521.1 GCA_945860645.1 Candidatus Sulfopaludibacter sp. SbA3
CCGGGGGCGCGTAATATATACTCCCCGTGACAACTATGCGCCCCCACGTAGCCGCACTCATTCTCCTTTCCACTGCGATCCCCGTCCTCGCCCAAACCGCCACCGGCACCATCAGCGTCGTCGCCGAGGATTCCACCCAGGCCGTCATCCAAGCCGCCACCATCACGGTGACCAACAAAGCCACCGGCCTCACCCGCTCCGGCGCCGCCGGCGAACGCGGCGAGTTCCAGGCCACCTTCCTCCCCGCCGGCGAATACACCATCACCGCCCAATCCCCCGGCTTCAAACGCTCAAACATCGCCGCCTTCACTCTCCAGGTCGATCAGAACGCTACCGTCCGCCTCACCCTCACCCCCGGCGACGTCGTCGAAACCGTCCAGGTCAACGAATCCACCCCGCTCCTCGAAGCCGACACCTCCTCCCTCGGCCAGGTCATCGAAAACAAGAAGATCCTCGAACTCCCGCTCAACGGCCGCAACCCCTTCGCCCTCGGCCTCCTCGCCGGCAACACCACACCCGTCACCGGCATGGGAACCAACCTCCCCTTCATCGCCGGCGGCGGCCGCTTCTCGTCGAACGAAGTCCTCCTCGATGGCGTCGATAACAACACCACCGTCACCTCCGGCGCCATCGGCCGCAGCGGCATCGCCCTCCAGCCCAGCGTCGACGCCGTGCAGGAGTTCAAAGTCAAAACCAACTCCTTCTCCGCCGAGTTCGGCCACGCCGCCGGCGCCGTCATCTCCGCCACTATCAAGAGCGGTTCCAACGACTTCCACGGCACCCTCTTCGAATTCCTCCGCAACGACAAACTCGACGCCAATAACTTCTTCACCAACGCCGCCGGCCTCCCCCGCGCCGCCTTCCGCCAGAACCAATATGGCGGCGTCATCGGCGGCCGCATCATCCGCAACAAGACGTTCTTCTTCGCCGACTACCAGGGCACCAAACAGCGCACCGCCGCCGCCTCCTCCATCGGCAGCCTCCCGCCCACCTCCCTTCGCGCCGGCGATCTCTCCAGCCTCCGCACGCCCATCTTCGATCCCCTCGCCCGACGTACCGCCGCCAACGGCACCGTCATCTCCACCCCCTTCACGGGCGCGCTGATCCCCCAGTCCCGCATCAACCCCTCCACCACCGCTGTCCTCAAACTCATTCCCGATCCCAACTTCGGCGCCCCCGGCGCACTCTCCCGCAACTTCTTCCGCCAGATCCCGCGCGGCTACGATCAGGACCAGTGGGACGTCCGCGTCGATCACGCCATCAACGCCAACCACAACCTCTTCGGCCGCGTCTCCAAGAGCAACCAGACCAATCCCCAACCCGGCACCATCGATGGCTTCATCGGCGGCGGCAGCACCCTCTACCGCGACATCTTCCAGGCCGTCCTCAACGACACCCACGTCTTCTCTCCCACCGTCGTCAACGAGTTCCGCGCCGGCTACACCCGCCACAACGGTAGCCGCATCGTCAACAACGTCAACGATGGCGCCAAATTCGCCGTCGAAAACAAAGTCGCCCTCTTCCCCTTCCCCGTCTCCGGCTTCCCCTCCATCGCCTTCAACTTCTCCGGCGAAGGCACCGGCTCCACCCAGTTCGATGGCTTCGGCGGCGGCTCCAGCGATCTCAACTACGAAAACCGCTTCCACTTCGCCGACACCATCTCGCTCAACCGCGGCAAGCATAGTTTCAAAATGGGCGCCGACTTCCGCCGCAACCGCTTCGACACCCTCCGCGGCAACCCCTTCTTCGGCCAGTTCATCTTCGGTTCCATCTTCTCCTCCAGCTCCGACACCCCCGGCTCCGGCGCCCCCTTCGCCGATTACCTCATGGGTTACCCGTCCCTCATCCAGGGCACCCAAATGCTCGACTGGGGCCGCCAGGCCGACGTCTACTTCGGCACCTTCTTCCAGGACGATTGGAAGCTCAGCAAAAAGCTCACCTTGAACCTCGGCCTGCGCTACGACCTCTACACCCAGCCCATCGATATCCGCGACCGCGGCGGCCTCTTCGATCTCGATAAAGCCCGCTTCGCCGTCCCCGGCAAAGACGGCTACACCCGCGGCATCGTCGCTGGCGATCACAACAACATCGGCCCCCGCGCCGGCTTCGCCTATCAGGCCGCCCGCCGCTGGGTCATGCGCGGCGGATATGGCATCTTCTACGGCCTCCGCGATCAGAATCAGGAGGTCACCCAACTCGCCGGCAACAACCCCAACACGCCCGCGCTAATCGCCCCCGTCGTCAACGCCTCCCGCACCGTCCTCCCGCCCTACACCATCAACACGCCTGTCCTCGCCGGCCCCACCGCCACCACGCTCGAAGCCTACAGCGCCACCTCTCCGCTCACCCGCACCATCCGCTCCCAGGGCTTCAACGACGCTCGCTTCCCGCGCTTGGAACAATACAACTTCTCCCTCCAATTCCAGCCCGCCGAAGCATTGCTCATCGAAACCTCCTACCAGGGTGCCCGCGGCCGAGACTTGGCCACTCTCTTCATCAACGTCAACCAGGTCCCCTTTGAGTACGCCCTCGATGGCCGCAACCTGCAACGCAACCGCCCGTACCCAATGGTCAATGGAACCGTCATTCCCACCTTCTCCAAGGCCAAGTCCAACTACAACGCCTTCAACCTCCGCGTCGAAAAGCGCCACCGGAACGGCCTCAACTTCCTGGTCAATTACACCTGGCAGAAGAACATGGAGGAGGGCGGTTCCGGCCCCAGTTCCTTCACCCAAAACGGCGGCACCTCCATCGCGCTGGACTCCTATAACCTCTCCCGCGAAACAGGCCTCGCCCCCATCGACGTGGCCCATATCTTCAACGTCAGTTACGGCTACGAACTCCCCTGGGGCCCCGGCCACCGCTGGGCCAGCGGCAACGGCCCGCTCAGCAAGATCATCGGCGGCTGGCAGGTCAACGGCATCACCACCCTCCGCGGCGGTTTCCCCACCGATATCCGCACCAACCGCCTGCCTCCGATCTTCAACACCTTCAACGTGCCCGACCGCGTGAAGGGCCAGCCCATCCAAGTCGAATCCAACCGCGGCCCGGACAGCTTCTTCAACCCCGGCGCCTTCCGCGTCCCCGGCACCACGCCGTCGAATACCGGAGCTCCCATCCAGCTCTTCGGCGATTCGGCCCGCCGCGTCGCCCGCGGCCCCGGCTCCGTCAACTTCGATTTCTCCCTCTTCAAAGAGGTGACGTTCTCCGAACGCATGCGCCTCCAGTTCCGCGCCGAAGCGTTCAACCTGATGAACACCCCCACGTTCTCCCTGGCCAGCTCCAACAGCCCGTCCATGACCTGCATCGGCCGCACCCCCGGCTCGGCCTGCAACGACAACAACCCCGAATTCGGCAAACTCAGCGGCGCCCAGGCCACCGGCCGCCAGTTGCAGTTCGGGCTGAAGTTCCTGTTTTAGCCGGAGGGCAGCAAACTCCGCGTCGCGACCGCCGCCCGGAAATGGAAAAGCTCGCTCCCGCCGATTCCTCGGCGGAACTCTGGCGGCAGGCAGTTACGCCTGTTCCATGTCCCCCGGCCAGCCGGAACCCCAGATTATTGTTCTGTTCGTCCGGTTGGTTGTTGTTACGGCACGACGGGCGCGCGTTCCTTCGATTATTGTTGAAGGCCCCGCCCCGCCACACGTTACGGCAGCGTTCCGGATTTCAGTGTAGCAACACCACCCCGGACATCGCGGGCGAGGGGGCCCGCCCCCTCGCGCTCCCCCACTGGCAGTCTCGGTCACTCGTCAAAAGGAAAAGGGAAAAAATTCAAGGGATTCCCCCGGCCAGCCGGAACCCCAGAACCTCGTACTGTACGTCCGGTAGGTAGAAACGGCACGACGGGCGCGCGAGCCTCCGACTAACGCCGAAGGCCCCGCCCCGCCACACGTAGGACTCGCTGCCTTCCGCCCATTTCGATGCCGTCCACTCCCACACGTTCCCGACCATGTCACAAGCTCCCTCCGCGCTCGCCCCCGAAGGATACAAACCCACCGGCGTCGGTCGGCCCACATGACTATCGGCGTAATTAGCGCGCGACGGTTCAATCTCCGCGCTTCCCCAAGGATACTTCGTACAGTTGGGACCTCGGGCCGCCCGCTCCCACTCTGCTTCCGTGGGCAACCTTCCCCCGGCCCATTTGCAGTAAGCCGCCGCCTGCGTCCACGTCACACGAACTACCGGCCTATTCGGATGCTCCTGCTGCTCCTCCCACTTCTCTGGCACCCGGTCCGGCGCATCTCCGTCCTCCACAAAACGCAGATACTCCGCCACCGTAACCGGATACTTCCCGATCCGGAATTCCTCCAAATTCGTGGAACGTAGCGTTTCGTCGTCGTACGCCTCCTTGTCATAGTTCCGCACCTTCGGATCCCCCTTCTGTGCCCCAATCCAATACTCCTTCGTCTCCGGAATCTCTACCCATTCCTGCCTCGCCAGCCGCGGGTCCCCCGCCTGCCCCAACGCCTCCGCCGCCGCCAGCCGGTCATCGAATGGCACACCCTTCGACTTCTCCAAATCGAAAATATCCATAACCAGCCGCAGCGATTCCGCATACCGAGCGTCCGCCACCTCGTAACCAACCAGATCCGGCAGCAGCCCGCCAATCAGCCCCACACACTTTGCCCGCTCCGCCACCCCCGGTCGCTCTCCCATCTGGTCCAGAACCTTCCGCAGGAATGCGTTCACCTTCGCCGGCCCCGCTTTATACAGCAACCCGCCATACAGCAGCACCGTCTCCCGCCACTCCGGCCGGTAGATCTTCAGATCATCTCCCACCAACAACGCGTACTGGTCCGCGTCCTCCAGCCCCGCAATCTCCAGCGCCGCCAAATACTCCTGAAACGTCAAATGCCAAAACGCGATATCCTCCCCCCGGCTCACCACAATCCCGCTATCGGCCTGCTCCGCACGCAAGAACCGCTCCGCCTCCTCCTTCGTCCCAAACTGCCCCCGGAATTGCTCCCCGGCCCAGGCCAGCGGAGCCTGCTTCCGCCGGCCCTCGGAATCAAGCTGCATCGCCAGCGCCAACGCCCGCAACCGCAACAGACATTCGTCCGGACTCTTCCGCCCGGATGCTTTGTCGCGCTTCTCCGACGGCCACTTCAGAATGGACGCGTACAGGTCCACCCGCTTCTCAGGCAGCTTCACATT
>CAMATG010000522.1 GCA_945860645.1 Candidatus Sulfopaludibacter sp. SbA3
GAAGTAGCCGCCGTAGACGCCGACCAGGAATTGGAAGAAGACGATGATGGCGATTGTTTTGGGCGTTGGGGCTTCGTGGGGGTGGGCGCCGAAGTAGCGGGCGATGGGGCGTTGGAGGATAAGAAGGACGGAGGCGGCGATGAGGAGCCAGGGAACGGCGGAGGCGAAGACGCGTTCGGGGAGGCGGGTGACGAGGAGGGAGCCGATGAGGCCGCCGATGAGGCTGGGCGGGAGGAGGCGGACGAGATGGGGGCGGCAAAGGGCGAGTTCTTTGCGGTAGCCCAGGCCGGAGGCGAGGGAGCCGGGGAAGAGGGCGAAGGTGCTGGTGGCGTTGGCGGCAACGGGGCTCAAGACGGCGAGTAGGCTGGGGAAGGTAAGGAGGGTACCACCGCCGGCGACTGCGTTGACGATACCGGCGGCGAAGGCGGCGAGGCAGAGGAATAGCCAGGGGGAGAGGATATCAGCCATGCAAATTGCAAGGGTATCAAAGGGTGGAAATTGAGCGGGACTAAAAAATTACGGAAAGTGTTCAGTTTTGTTAAGAACCGGGCCGAGGGCGTCGAAATGATGGACAGGGAAATGAACTATGTCGATACAACCGCCTTCCTTTGCTGATGTCGTGGACCCTGGAAGATTCTCACTAGAAGAAGCGGAAAAGATGGCGCTGCAACTTATGGATGAAGGGCAGCGCATTCCGGAACGCCTTGCTTTGGCCTTGCAGGGAGAACCCCCACCTGATAACGGTCGCGCCGAGCGGATGCTGGAGCTGCTACCGCGGATAACCGGACCGGAGCGGCTGTTGCCGTTACTGGATCGAGTGATGCCATCGTCGAATTCACGGATTCGATCGAAGGCGTGGAAGCTGTACGCGGCGGCGAGCGCTGACCTGCGCTGGGCTGAGGCGCAGATTAACGATGAGGATGCCCGCGTGGCCGCCAACGTGGTGGAAGCGCTGTGGCGGGCGACGCCGACCGAGCCGTTGTTGGAGATTTTCCGGAAAGCGGCGCTGCAGGAACGGAACCGGGTAGCCGGGAATGGGTTGGTGGGGCTGTTCAACTTCAACGATCCGCTGGCGGAGGAGGTAGTGATGCGGATGGCGCGGCATCAGGACTCTGGTTTCCGAGCGACGGCGGCGTGGGCGATTGGGCGTGTGTACTGGCGCGAAGGTGCGGAACTGCTGCGCGAATTGCGGAAGGATCACAGCGAAAAGGTTCGGATTAACGCTGAGCGCAGCATTCTGCGGATTGCGCGGCGGTACCCCGGCGCGGCGTAGTTCCGGCTACGGCCACTGGAGGTGGCGGTGCAGGAATTCGAAGGCGCCGTGGCCCCAGATCTGATGGATGCCATTGAAATATTCGATTTGCGTGCGGTCCGCTAGCTGCCAGTTGGCGAAGAGGCGGCGGACCTTCGCGAATTCGTAGGAGACCCACTCGTCGATCCCTACGCCATCGGCGTGGCCGCGTTCGACGAAGAAGGGGCGTGGAGCAATGAGCGTGGCCATTTCGGCGTGGCCGAAGGTGTTGGTCTGGTTGAACTCGTAGATCTCGTATTCGCGGGTGAACTGGTAGGAGAAGGGTTGCTCGTCGGTGGTGATCTTCCACGACCATTCGTTGAAGTTGCCCGAGCAGACGACGGCCTTTAAGCGGGGCTCCATGGCCGGGATGCGGACGGCGGTGGCGCCGCCGTAGCTTAGGCCGTAGAAGCCGATGCGGTCTTTGTCGACGAAGGGGAGGGTTTCCAGCCAATCGATGGAGCGGGAGTATTGGGCGGCGATGAAGGCGAACAGGCCGATGGCTAGGGGATCGCCTTTGCGGCAGAGTTGGCGGAACTTGGGGCCGTGGATGTAGGGGTTTTGCGGGGCGAAGACGATGAAACCGCGTTCGGCGAGGCGGGCGGCGAAGCGCTGGTAGGTTTTCATTTCGCCGGGGATGGTGGGTTGGATGATCTCCTGCGGGCGGCCTTCGAGGCCGTGTTGGGCGATGACCAATGGACGGCGTTCGCCGGGCTTCAGGCCTTTGGGGATAAGGAGAATGCCGTAGGAGAAGACTTCGCCATCGACGGGGATGTAGACTTCGTGTCCTTCGAAGAGATGGGTGTCGTAGATTTGACGGGTTTCGGGTTTGGGCGCGCCGGTGGGTCTGGGGAGGGCGCCGATAATTTCCGATTGGAACTGCTGATCGTAGAAGGCGCGGGTTTCGGCCCATTTGGCGGGGGTGGCGAGATTGGCATTGGCCCAGTATTGTTTGCGGGTCTTTTCGGCGTTGCGGACGGTGAGTTGGGTGAACTGGACGAGTTGGCGGAACTGGCGTTCTATCCGATCGATTTTGGGGAGTTGGGGGGCGGGGCCGGGTTTTGTGGGTTCGCGATTCAGGAAGGCTTTTAGAGTGGCTTCGCCGGGGTTTTCGATGAGGGTGATATTGTTCGACTGGGCGCGTTGGATTTCGGTTTTGATTTCGTCGAGGGTTGGTGTGGTGATGGCGCCGGGGGCGGCGCCGGCGCGGCCGGGACGTTCTGGCGGCGGGCCTTGGACGTTCGGGTGGCGCTGGGCTTCGATGATGAGTTGACGGGGCGCGATTAGGCGGGCGATTTCGGCGTCCCCGTAGTTGGGGAGGAGGCCCCAGACGTTGCGGTAGATGGGCTCGGCGTGGAGAGCGCGGCGGTTGCGGAAGTAGCCGGAGACGACGGTGGTTTGGATGCGTTCGTCGGCCGCGGCGGCGTAGAAGGCGACGAGGCCACCTTCGCCGTAGCCGGAGAGTTTGATAGGAATCTGCGGGTCTTGCTGTTGAAACCAGTCGACGGCGGCTAGCACCTTTTGCACTTCGCAGCCGATGATGTGGCGGCCGGCCTGGAAGGCCATGCGGTAGATGTATTCGCGGTGGGGCTGGTTGGTGAGGCGGTTGATTTCGGGGTTGCCGGAATAGTCGTCTTTGCGATCGATGAGCGAGGGGATGAGCACGCGGCAGCCGTTTTCGGCGAAGCGGACGGCGTAAAACTGGGCGATTTGTTCGGGGGTTTGGTCGGCGTCGGGGAGGGCGATGGCGTGGCAGGTGGGCTTGGATTTGGGCTCGATTAAGAGGCCGTCGGCATCGACGTTTTCGAAGACTTCCCAGCGGACGTGGTGGATTTCGTATTGGTTCGTTTGAGCAAGTTGGGCGCGTTTGCCGAGTTCGATTTTGGGAAGGCGTTTGTCGGCGAGGCCGATGATGTGGCGGAAGCGAAGGCGATCGGGCGGGGCGGTGGGTTGGGCGTTATTGGTTCGGCGGGCGAGATATTGATCGATGCCTTCGACCATTTGAAGGGCGAGGTCGCCGGGGCGGGTGAGGGGGGTGGTGCCGGGGAGGGCGGCGGCGAGGAGGAGGGCGGAGAAGATCATCGACTACTCACTATATCCGTGCCGGGGAAGTAGTGGTGGAGGATTTCCGCGGCGGTTTTGCCGAGTTGGGCGAGGCCGGCGCCGCCGCGTTGGCAGTAGCCGAGGCCATGGCCGTGCCCGTGGCCGACAATTTCATCGCCTTTGATTTCGTAGTTGTTGCTGGGGAGGGCGGACCAGCCGCTTTCGCGACCGAGCTTAAGGCGGATGGCTTCTTTGCTGGGGTTTTGGCGGATTTCTTTGAGCTGCTCGGGGCTGGGATGGCGGGACCATTGGGGTTCGTCGCGCTGGCAGATGGGGCAGTTGACTTCGAAGTAGGGGTAGCGGTTGTCGTCGCGCCAGCCGATGGCGGCGGCGGTTTTGGTGCGGCCGCCGCAGCTGGCGGAGTAGGCGGGGGCGAAGGGTTTGCCCTGCCAGGTGAGGAGGAGGGATTCGGTGGCCTTGGCGGCTTCGATACCGCGTATTGTTGGCTCCTTGAAGTGCTGGCAGTGGGTGGTATCGCAGAGGTCGTACTCGCCGTGGCGGCCACGGCCGGCGCGGATCCAGGATCGGGCGAGGATGGCTTGGGCTTGGAGGGCGGCGGGGAGGGCTTTGGGAGGGCTTTCGGCGGATACGGTGGCGGCGACGAGGGCTTCCTCCGTGGTGGTTAAGATGAGCTGGAGCTCGTTGTTTTTGGCGGTGATTTCGAGGTTGCCGAGATAGGTGCGATGGAAGTTGTTGGCGGCGCGAATGCGGATGGCGCCGGAGAAGGTGAGTTTGGGTTTCAGGCGGGCGGGGGTGATGTCGACGTCGTTGACGGTTACCTGCTGGAGGTGGAGGAGCGAGAGGATGGCGACTTTGACGAGGAGCATCTATAGGATTTTAAGCTTTGCGAGGGCCTGGGCGGCCTGGGCACCGGTGACGCCGCGCTGGCGGTAGAGAACGAGTTTCGTGGGCATATCGGCGGGAGTGGCGGCGAAGACCCAGCCATCGCCGGAGTAGAGTTTTGACGGGCCGGTGCCGGTTTTGGCGAGGACGTTGGGGCCGAGGGGTTTGGCAGTTCCCTTCTCCGCGGCCTGGCGGAGGCCGGCGATGACTAACGGATAGTCCGTTCGGCGGGCGAGCAGTTCGATATAGGCTTTGGCGAGGATGTGGGGGCTGGTGCGCCAGTTGGGCCAGTCGTCCGATTCCTGATCGGGGAGGGAGAAAAGGTGGAGGGGTTTGGGGAGGGTTTTGTAGAGCTGGTGGAACCACTGGTTGCAGGACTGGGCGAGGGCGCCGGGCATGTCGAGCCAGCCGTGCTTGCGATTGAGCCAGCACTGGGAGCCGTCGCAATGAAAACGGACATTGGGGCCGCGGTGGGCGGCGGCGAGGAAGGGCTTCCAGAGGCTACCGGGCTGGGCGACGGCGTCGATGGAATCGAGCCAGTGGGCCCGGGTGATTTTGCCGTCCGGGAGGGTGGCGATGAGGTGGTCCGCCGGGGGGAGGGCGGACGGCACGGCGGCGGCGAGGAGCGTGCGGCGCGTGAGCATTACTGGAGGCGATAGACGATGGTTTGATTGAGGCGGTCACCCGCGTCCGCAGTTGTGACGGATTGTTCGTTCACGTTGCGGAGGGTTTGGGAGAGGCTGCCGATGACGTCGCCGAGGAACTGGGGCTCGCGCTGTTGGCCTTGCGCCGGGGGCGTGTAGGTGGGCTGGCCGATGCGGGCCATGTAGCGGGTGAAGCGGGCGCGCTCATTGGCATGGCGGAAGACACCGACGAAGCGGGCGTTGGCCGCGGGGGTGGCGTTGTTGG
>CAMATG010000523.1 GCA_945860645.1 Candidatus Sulfopaludibacter sp. SbA3
GATCGATGCCAAGGCCGACCTGTATCTTTCTGAAAAGGGCTCCCGGTTCAGCCCGCGCATGGACCTGAACGGCCACGCCCAGCCCACGTTCTCCGGGGACGCCATGTACGTCGCCTACGCCGGGCTGCACAAGGTGAATCTCAAGACCGGCAAACTCGAATGGGGCTACGCCTTCGACGTCACCGAGAAGGCCTTCAAGAACACCAACGCCTCCCCGCTGGTGGCGGGTGGCCTGGTCTATTCCAGCGCCAAGGGCGTCATCCGCGCCTACGACGACGCCTCCGGGGCCCTGAAATTCACCTCCGCCGACTTCGGCGCCGCCATTCCCGAGATGATCTTCGATTCGGGCACCGTCTACGGCCGCATGGGCGGCGTGTTCCTCGATCCGGGCAGCCGGCAGTATGCGATCAAGAAGCCGATCGGCGTGGTGGCGCTCGATGCCGCCAGCGGCTCGCTCCGTTGGCGCTACGAAGGCGCCAAGGAGTCGGTGACCAATATGTACCTCGACCGCGGGTCGAACTCGATCCTGCTGGCCGACGCCAAGAATCTGATCGGGCTCAGCCTGGACGCTTCGGGCAACAAGGTCAAGGAAAACTACAAACTCCCGTTGGAATTCAAATTCAAATCCGGGGGCGCCAAAAAGGCCGCAAAGATGGCCGGGCGCTTCGCCCTGGGCGGCGTTCGGGGGCTCGCCCAGAAGGACAAGAGCGGGGAGGATGAGCCGATCGCTCTGATCCCCCGCTCGGACGGACAACTGATCATCCGCGGCAAGCAGCACTTGCTGCTGTTCAACCCCAAGACCCGCCAGACCGGTTGGGGCAGCGCGTTCAAGGCGCCCGGCATCTCCAACTGGGCCAAGGTTGCCACCGTGGCCGCGTTCGCCATGCAGTACGGCGCCGCGACAAGCCAGGCCATGAACACCCAACTGGGCACGAGCGAAAACCGCTGGGCGAACAACCAGCGCTTCACGGCCCTGAAGCAGTTCGACGCGGCCATGTCCAAGCGCTACTCCGCCAACGCCGTCAGCGACAAGTTCGCCTACATGCTGACCGATGTGGAGACGGAAGAAGGCAAAGGCCCCGGCATCGTCGGCGTGAACCTGGAGACGGGCGAAGCCGAACGCGAACTGTACTTCAAGGATCGGGAGCCGGATTACGTGGTGGACGAAAAGACCGGCATCATCATCCGCACGCACAAGGGCAAAGGCACGATCGTGGCCCAGGCGGTGGAGTAGCGCTTGCCGGGCGCTCCCCTAGTTTGCTAGGGTAGACGGCGGAGGGAAGCGTGGCTCCGCTGGAATTGATGATTCTCCAAACACTGGATGCCGGACCCAACCATGGGTTCGGCATCACTTTGCATATAGAGACCGTTTCGGGCGGTCTGCTGGGGGTGGAGGAGGGGTCGCTGTACCCGGCCCTCCACCGGCTGGAAAAGGAGGGGGCGCTGACGGCGGACTGGACGGTTACTCCGGCTGGGCGCCGCGCGCGGCTGTACACGCTGACGGCGGCCGGGCGGAAGCGGCTGGCCAAGGCGCGGGAGGAGTGGGCCGGCACAGCCAAAGGCCTGAACCGGCTGTTGAGGTACGCCTGATATGTGGACACCGGCAATCGCGGAAAGGCGGCATGCCACCGGCGTCCGCGTGACGGGGGCACGCATGAGCCGGAGCGTGGACTGGTACGGAGAACTGGCGGCTAACGTCGCCGTGGGTGCCGAACGGGCCGCGCGAGGAGGCACGCATGAGCCGACTTGGGGACTGGAACGGGAACTGGCGGCTCATGTCGCGGTGGGCGCCGAACGGGCTGCGGGAGGGAGCACGAATGAGCCGAGTTGGGGAGTGGAACGGGGAACTGGCGGCTCACGTCGCGATGGGTGTCGAACGGGCCGCGCGAGGGGGCACGCATGAGCCGGAATGAGGATTGGGGGGAGGAGCTGGAGTCCCACATCGCCATGCGGGCCGAGCGGAATCGAGAGGCTGGGATGGCGCCGGAGGAAGCGCGCCGGGCGGCCGAACGGGCTTTCGGGAACCGGACGCTCGTCGCTGAGCGCGTGCGGGCCGTCCATGTGCCGGAATGGCTGGATCAGCTGGGGCAGGACTTGCGCTACGGCTGGCGTGGGCTGCGCCGCTCGCCTGGGTTCACGGCCGCCGCTGTCGCCGCGATCGCGCTTGGCATCGGGGCGACGACGGCGGTCTTCAGCTTCACCGATCGGATCCTGTTCCGCGCCCTGCCGTATGCCAACGAGCACGAGCTGGTTTGGTTCGGGATGACGGCGCCGATCGCGGAATCCGAGTTTCTGCTGACGTGGGATTACGGCGTGTGGCAAAAGAAGCAGACGCCCTTTGCCGCCATGGCGGCCGACTCTGGCGTGGGCGACTGCGACCTGGCCGATCACGATCCGGTGCGGCTCCGCTGCGCCGCTATCGAGCCCGGTTACCTGGCCCTGTTCGGCCTGGCCCCGCAACTGGGGCGGGACTTCACGGCGGCCGATGATCAGTTCGGCGCGCCGCCGACGGCGTTGGTATCGCACAACCTTTGGCGTACGCGGTTTGGCGCCAACCCGGCCGTGCTTAACCAGACCATCGACCTGGATGGCCGCGCCGTGCGCATCATCGGCGTGTTGCCGCGGGACTTCGAGCTGCCCAACCTTTCCGAGACCGATATCCTCCGTCCGTTCCAGCGCGACCCGAAGGAGCGCGGCGCGGGCCTTCTGCGGGTCTACGGGCGGCTGAAGCCGGGCGTGACCGTCGTGGAGGCCCGGACGCGGCTGGTGCCGCTGTTCCAAGAGTCCCTCAAAACCGTTCCGCCCGCATTCGCCAAAGAAGTCCGCTTTGTAGTTCACCCGCTGCGGGAGCGGCAGACCCGGGATAGCCGGCGCGCCGCGGAACTGTTGCTGGCGGCGGTGGGACTGGTGCTGCTGATTGCCATCGCCAACGCGGCCAACCTGCAACTGGCGCGTGCCGCCAGCCGCCGCCAGGAGCGGGCAATTCGGGAGGCGCTGGGCGCGGGGAGCGGGCGGCTGTTACGCCAGTCGCTGACCGAAAGCCTGCTGCTGAGCGCGCTAGGTGGGGCGGCGGGGATCGCGCTGGCCGCGGGGTTGCTGCGGCTTTTCGCCGGAGCCGCGCCGGCGGGGATCGCGCGGTTGGGACAGGCGTCGCTTGATGGCCGGGTGATGCTGGCGACGTTGGGACTGACGCTTGTGGCTGGGGTCCTCTTCGGTCTGGCGCCGATGCCGCGCCGACCTGGCCGGTGGCTGCGGCCGGGGCTGGTGGTGGTGCAGATCGCGCTTTCGCTGGTGTTGCTGGCCGGGGCGGGGCTGCTGGTGGAGAGTCTTTGGAAGCTGTCGAATGTCGCGCTGGGCATCCGCACGGAGAGCCTGCTGGCGGTGCAGGCGCAACTGCCGCAGGAGCGCTACCAGGAGCGCTCGAAGCGGCTGGCGTTTTGGGAAGCAGCCGAGGAGCGGGTGCAGCGACTGCCGGGCGTGACGCGGTTCGCGGTTGCCAACTCGCTGCCGCCGTCGGGCCAGGCGATGGGCGCGATCTATGCCTCGCTGGAGGTGCAGGGCCGGGGGAAGCTGGCCGCGGATGGCACCGGTGGGATGGTCGTCATCCGGCAGGTGACGCCGGGCTATTTTGCGGCGCTGGGGATTCCGATCACGAAGGGCCGCGGGTTCACCGAGGACGACCGGCGGCAGGCCGATTCGGCGGCGATTGTCGACGAAGCGCTGGCGGCGCGGATGTTCGCGGGGCAGGACCCGATCGGGCAGCGGATTAAGTCCGGGGACACGGGGTGGATGGAGGTTGTCGGCGTGGCGGCGAACGTCCGGAACGCGGGGCTGGTGCGAGCCTCGGACCCGGAGTTCTACATGATCAAGCGGCACGCGGCGGAGGCCGACGGGCGGCTGGCAAACACGATCATCCTGCAGGCCAACCCGGCGTTGGCGGCGGCCATCCGCGACGAGTTCCGGCAGTTGGATCCGCGGCTGACGGTGCAGATCGATACGGTGGACCAGCGGGTGAGCAGTTTGCGGACGAAGCCGCGGTTCCAGACGCTGCTGCTGGGCGGTTTCGCGTTGGCGGGGTTGTTGCTGGCCGCGATTGGGTTGTATGGAGTGATTGCGCTGCTGGTGGTGCAGCGGACGCGGGAGATCGGGATCCGAATGGCGATCGGGGCAACGCCGGGGGCGATCCGGAACATGGTGTTGCGGCAGGCGTCGGGGTGGCTGGCGGCGGGGATCGCGGTTGGCCTGGTTGCGGCGGCCGGATCGGTGAAGTTGATCGAGAGCCAGTTGTATGGGACTCCGACAACTTCGGTTTTGCCGCCGGCGGTGGCGGTGGCTGTTTTGTGCGGCGCGGGGCTGGTGGCGGCGTGGTTGCCGGCGCGGCGGGCGGCTCGGGTTGAGCCGGTGCGGGCGCTACGCTGTGAGTGAGCCGATGCGATGGCTGGGACGGTTGCCGTGGCCGGATCGAGGAAGTTGATTGAGGGTCTGTTGTACGGGACGCCGGCGTTGGCGGGTCCCCTCGCGTGGAAGCGGTGCGGGCGCTACGCTATGAGTGACCATGGACCATCTCCCGACTGGCACTCATCCCTGTTCTTGCTCTCGCAAGCGGCACACCGCGAAGCTGGTCGTGCTGACTGGTGGGCCCGGTGGCGGGAAGACGGCCATTTTGGAGATGGCTCGGCGGTACTTCTGTCGGCATGTCGTGCTGCTGCCGGAGGCGGCTAGCATCGTCTTCAGCGGCGGGTTTCCTCGGCTTTCGAATGACGCCGGGCATCGGGCTTCGCAGCATGCTATTTTTTCCATTCAGCGTGAAATGGAACGGCTGGCGCTGGCGGTCGACGACGCCGCGGTGATCCTTTGCGACCGGGGCACGCTGGATGGGTTGGCGTATTGGCCGGGCACCTCGCGCGGGCTTTTTGGCGAGCATGGCACCACGCTCCATGAAGAGCTGGCGCGGTATGCGGCGGTGATCCATGTGGAGACCGCCGGGCCGGAGGCGTATCAGCGGGTGGGGACGCGGTTGGAGTCCGCCGAGGAGGCGCGGAAGATTGATGCACGGATTCGCACGGCTTGGGACAAGCATCCGCTGCGGTATGTGATCAGCAGCGCCTCCAACTTTC
>CAMATG010000524.1 GCA_945860645.1 Candidatus Sulfopaludibacter sp. SbA3
CCATACCCTAGTCGATGTTGTAGATGCCCATGCGCTCGCGGACCAAACGCGTGGTCTTCTCGGCAATCGGCCGCACCCGTTCGGCGCCCTCGCGCAGCACGCCGTTCAAATACGCCGGGTCCGCCGTGATCTCGGCATACCGCTTCTGAATCGGCTCCAACCCAGCCACCACCGCCTCCAACACGGCCTTCTTCAAGTCGCCATACCGCAGTCCGCTGAAGTGGTTCTTCATCTGGTCATCGGACCAGTCCGTGAACGCCTGGAAGATGTTCAACAGATTCACCACGCCCGGCCCCATCGTCTCGAAATCGACGGCCGGATTCGAATCCGTGGTCGCCCGCATGATCTTCTTTTTCATCTCCGCCGGCGTGTCCAACAGGCCAATCGAATGCCCCGTGCCAGCCGCGGACTTGCTCATCTTCTTCGTCGGATCGTCCAGGCCCATCACCCGCGCGCCCACCATCGGCAGCCGCGTCTCCGGCATCGTGAACGTCTCGCCGTACAACGAGTTGAACCGCTGCGCAATGTCCCGCGCCAGCTCAATGTGCTGCCGCTGATCGTCGCCAACGGGCACAATATTCGCCTGATACAGCAGAATGTCCGCCGCCATCAGCACCGGATACTGCAGCAGTCCCGACAGAATCGTGTCCTGGTTCTCGGTCTTGGACTTGTACTGCGTCATCCGCTCCAGCCAGCCCAGCGGCGTCATGCAGGTCAGCATCCACGCCAACTCGGAGTGCTGCGCCACCGACGACTGCACAATAACGGTGGACGATTTCGGGTCGATCCCCGCCGCGATAAACAGCCCGGCCAGCTGTGTAATCTGCTGCTTCAGCGCCGCCGGTTCCTGGTACACCGTAATGGCGTGCAGGTCGACAATGCAGAAGATGCTGTCGTAGTCATGCTGGATTTTCACCCAGTTGCGCAGGGCGCCCAGGTAGTTTCCAATGTGTAGGTGCCCGGTAGGTTGAATCCCGGAAAGGACGCGTGCTTTCATTCCAAACTGTTAGTGTACTGTGTGCGCGGCACCGCATGAGACAATAGTAGTGTGCAGAAATCCGAAGGACCGGCGTTAGACCTCACGCTGCCGGTTGAAAAGTTGGTCTATGGCGGCTCCGGGCTGAGCCGTCATGAAGGCCGCGTGGTCATGACGCCGTTCGTCCTACCGGGCGAAACGGTGCACATTGCCATCGCCAAAGAGAAGAAGGACGTCCTCGAAGGCCGCGTCCTTGAAGTGCTCGAAAAGTCCGAAGCTCGCACCGCCGCGCTGTGCAAGGTGTTCGAACGCTGTGGTGGTTGCCACTACCAGCACGCCCTCTACCCGGCTCAGGTGGATATGAAGAAGGACGTCCTCCGCGAAGTCCTCCAGCGCATCGGCAAGCTCACGCCGCCCGATGAGATCGAAGCCATCACCGGCGAACCCTGGGGCTACCGCAATCGCATTCAGCTCCACATCGACGGCCAGAAGGTGGGCTACCGCCAGCCCGGTTCCCACACCGTGGTCGACACGTCCGAGTGCCCCGTGGCTTCCCCGAAGCTCAACGAAGCCCTCCACGCCCTCCGCCGCATGGTGCGCAACCACCGCTTCCCGCGCTTCGTCCGGTCCATCGAGTTCTTCACCAACGAACGCGATGTCCAGGTGAACGTCGGCGAAACCATGGCCGGCCAGCGCGTCGCCAAGCCCTTCTTCGACTGGCTCGAACAGGAGCTTCCCGGTACCGCCACCGGGCCCATCGAATACGCCGCCAACGGCAACCAGTACCGCGTCCACTATAAGTCGTTCTTCCAGGTGAACCGCTTCCTGATCGGCGCGCTGACCAAGGCCGCCATCGGAGACGCGACCGGCGACCTGGCCCTGGAACTCTACGCCGGTGTCGGGCTCTTCTCGCTCTCCCTGGCCGGTAAGTTCGCCAATGTCGACGCTGTCGAAAGTGTAAAAGTTGCCGTCGACGACGCCGAAGCCAACGCCAAGCGCGCCAAGAAGAAGATTGGTCACTTCCGGGCATCCACCGAGGAGTTTTTGGCCGGTGTCCAAACGGCGCCGGACTTTATCCTCGCCGACCCGCCGCGAGCGGGCCTCGGCCCCGAAGCTGTCAAAGAACTCGTCCGCATCAAAGCCCCGCGCATCGGCATCGTCTCCTGCGATCCGTCCACCCTGGCCCGGGATTTGAAAGGACTCTGCGAAGCAGGTTACAAGATCCGTTCCATGGCTCTCATCGACCTGTTCCCGCAAACCTTCCACATGGAGACCGTCACACACCTCGAATTGTAAAGGAGCCCGATGGGCAGCATCTTCGCTTTTCTTCTGATTGCCGCGGCCTGGCCAACTGTTCGCTGGCAGCCTTGGGTAAGTGGGCTGGAAGCGCCCGTCGATCTGCAGAGTCCTCGCGACGGCTCGGGCCGCATGTTCGCCGTCGAACAGCGCGGCCGGGTGCGCCTCATTCGCAACGGCGCCGTCGTCTCCACGCCCGTCCTGGACATCACCGCCAAGGTCCAGTATGGTGGCGAAATGGGCCTGCTCGGCCTCGCCTTCCCGCCAGGCTTCCGCGCCAAGCAGTACTTCTACCTGAACTACGTGGACCGCCAGCGGCGCACCATCGTCGCCCGCTACCGCATCAACGGCGACACCGCCGACCCGGCCAGCGAAGAGGTGCTCCTCACCATCCCGCAGCCCTACGAAAACCACAACGGCGGTTGCATCCAGTTCAGCCCCCGCGACGGCCAGCTCTACATCGGCATGGGCGACGGCGGCAGCGGCGGCGACCCGCAAAACCGGGCCCAGAACCCCGACACTCCGCTTGGCAAGATGCTCCGTATGGACGTCGAAAACGGCGCCAGAACCGCCCAAACCTGGGCCCTCGGCCTCCGCAATCCCTGGCGCTTCTCCTTCGACCGCGCCACCGGCGACATGTACATCGCCGACGTCGGCCAGGGCGAGCAGGAAGAGATCGACTTCCAGCCCGCGGACGCTCCCGCCGGGCTCAACTACGGCTGGAACCTCGTCGAGGGCACCCGCTGCTATGCCGACCGCAATTGCGCCACCCGCACCGGCCTCACCGCGCCCATCTTCGTCTACGGCCGCAACGATGGCGTCTCGGTCTCCGGCGGATACGTCTACCGCGGCGCGGCCTTCCCGTTCCTCACCGGCATCTACTTCTTCGGCGATTATGGCAGTGGCCAGATCTGGGGCACCAGCCGCGACGGCGCCAAATGGGAGTCGCAGAAGCTCATCAACCCCGATCTGCCCGTCGTGGCCTTCGGCGAAGACGAGGCCGGTGAACTCTACATGGTCGCCCACAACGGCCGCATCCTGAAGCTCGACGCCACGCCGCCCGCCGCGGCTGTGAACGCCGTCGTCAACGCTGCCAGCTTCGCCCCGGCGCTCGCGCCTGGCGCCATCGCCTCCGCCTTCCTCAACCCCGTCGCTGACCCATCCGCCCTCACCGTCCGCGTCAACAACGAGCCGGCCACCGTCTTCTACGCCGGCACCAACGGGACCTTCGCGCAGGTCAACTTCCACATCCCCGGCGCGACGCCAACGGGGCCTGCGACCTTCACCATCAACGGCGCCGAACTCCGTGCCTCACTCGCCGAAACCGCCCCCGGCGTGTTCGGCGTTATCGGCGCCGGTGTCCGCGGCCAACCCGTGGAGATATACGCCACTGGCATCGGTAAGACCCCGTCCGCCGTCACCGTCCAAATCGCGGGCCGCCCGGCCACCGTGCTCTACGCCGGTCCCGCGCCGGGCTTTCTTGGGCTCGATCAGGTGAACGCCGTTGTCCCGCCGGAAACCCCCGTCGGGGACGCGGAGCTAATTCTACGGGCAGGCGCGGCGGCGAGCCCCGCCGTGCGCCTGCCCATTCGCTAACGCTAGACCGACTTCAGGATGTCCCGAATCCGCTTGGCCACAATCCGGTCCTCGCCGGGCTGGAGCATCCACACGCCGATGTTGAGCGACTCGCTCGACCCCGGGGTGACTTCGATCGACGGATCGCCTTCGCGCAGCCGCTTGGCCACTTCGTTGTAGCTGATCTTGATCTTGCTCTGATCCCAGGTGATCTTCAGGTGCGGCACGTGGTTGGCCACTTCCGGCACGTACTGTTCTGTCTTGACGGCCGGGGAAACGGTGACGCTGTCGGCCACCACTTTGATCCGCTTTTCCCAGTCCTTCCACTCGGCTTCATGGTCCTTCTTCATGAAGACTTCGATGGCCGCCATCATGCCCAGCAGCTCTTCCTTGTTCACCTTCATGCCGCGGCCGATGGCGTCCCCATTCGGTGACGCGTTCATGCGGGCGGCTTCGATCAGGTCCTTGCGGCCCATCAAAATGCCGGCGCTCTGCGGCCCACGGAGGCCCTTGCCGCCGGAGAAGATGACCAACGAGAAGCCCAGTTTGTTGAACTTCGTCATGTTCTCGGTGGGGAAGCAGTCGGCCGCGCAATCGATCATGGTCGGCACGTTCAGCTTCTTGCCCAGCGCGACGAACTCGGCGGCTTTGATCTGCCCCTTGCTTGCGGCGTCGTTGAAGAAGAGCATCATGGCCGTCTGCGGCCCGGCGAGCTTTTCGGCTTCGGCGGCCGTCTCGAACTCGACGATCTTGACGCCGGTGTTCTTCACCGCCCGGTCGTAGCCGAAGCGGTGCGACTTCTGCATCAGCACCTCGGTCTTCATGCCGGTCAAGTCCGGGATCGCTTGGATCTTCTTACGGTCGGTGCCGGTGAGGCAGGCCGCCGTGCCCAGCGTCAACGCCGACGCCGCGCCGGAGGAGACCATGGCCGCTTCGGCTTCGAGGAGAGTGGCGATCTTCTTGCCCACCGCGTCATGCAGTTCGTTGAGCCGCACGAAGGTCTTGGAGGCGTAGTTGATGGCCTCCATGACTTCGGGCAACATGAGCGACGCCGTGAAGGACGTATACGTTCCGGCGGCGTTGATGATCGGCTGGACACCGAGTTCTTTGAAGTAGTCCCGCTTGGACGTGGCGGCGGACAGAGTGAAGGCGGTACCCGCGAGAGGGGCGGCGAGCGACCCCTGCAGGAAGCGGCGGCGATTGGCCATGATTAAATCTCCTACACGAGATTATACGTTCAAGGCAGTTGGAGCGCGTAGGATCTTG
>CAMATG010000525.1 GCA_945860645.1 Candidatus Sulfopaludibacter sp. SbA3
TTTACCTCCCCGAAACAACTCCGTCAAGCCATCGATGCCTTCGTCGATGTCTATAACGAGAAAGCCGCGCCGTTTGAATGGAAAAAGGCCGTCGTCTTCCCTTCCACGCCGAAGCTCAAGTACTCTGACTTACGCAACTAAGTACTAGGCGGCGCAAGAGCACAGGCCCATGCGGATGGAATCCCGCCGAAGATGCCTTTATGCGGCGCGGCGCTCGTACCGGTGATGGAGTCCGCCGAATTCTGGCATCGCAACAACTCGCCCCATGTCAGCCGGTTGGATCGGGCGACGTTGCGATTGAGCTTGGGGTCGCGGGCGCGATAGACCTCGCCCATGCCTCCTTTGCCTAGCAGGGAGAGGACTTCGTAGGGCCCGAGTTTGTCGCCAGGATTAAGTGGCATCTTTCGTCAGCGTTACGTTTAGCCGATCCGGCGGCAGTCAAGTCCTGAGTTACGGCGTACTCTTCCACTACTATTCCAATCTCCGTTTTTCACGCAGCGTTGAGACCCCGCAGAAGAGTAGTGGAAGGGTTGGCGACCACTTGCCCGGAACGGCGATTCCCATGAGTACGGCCGGGACGTCAGCATCTTTAACCGCGAGGCGATCGACGGGCTGATCCTGCGGTACCTCGAGTCCTTTACCCGGTTTCCCAATCCGTCGATTGCGCAGCGGTGGTACGGCGTCTATTCCAAACACCCATCCCTCCCCTACTTCACGAGCGAACCGGAACCAGGGGTGCGGGTGGTGACGGGCACCAGCGGGTCCGGGATGACGCTCTCCTTCGGGTTGGCGGAATCGTTGACAGCGCGGGATCTCGAAAACACCCAATGACGCGAAATCGGCCGGGGGATTTGGCGCAATCGACTTACAAACCGTTGATTCCGCAGGAATGCGCAGTGGGCACTGACTTGCAGTAGTATCCAAAGGGGGGCAAAGGCTTGCGACGAGAACTGCGTCCACTGATTGAGAAACTGAAACGACTGCAGGACGACATGGTGGCGCTTGCCCAGACCGATCTGCCGGATTTGGCGCAGGTTCCGCCGGAGCGCCGGGCGAGCGCCACCAATCTGCTACACTATGTCGCACTTCGACGCCACGATGTGAGGGAAATGCAGGCGCAACTAGCTGCGCTGGGTGTGTCGTCTCTGGGACGCACCGAGACGCACGTGTTGGACAGCGTCCGGACGGTGATCGGGCTTCTTTCGAGCCTTCCGGCCGCGCTTCCGGGCGCTATCGCGGGCGAGCAGACCGGCGACGGGCGGCGGATTCTGGAGCGGAACACCGAACTGTTGCTGGGTCCGGAGCCGGAAGGCCGGAGGGTCCGCATTATGGTTACCATGCCTTCCGAGGCCGCCACGGACTACGGATTAGTGCGCGATCTGGTTGCCGGCGGGATGAATTGCATGCGCATCAACTGCGCCCACGACAACCAGGAAAGCTGGGCGGGCATGATCCAGAACCTGCGTAGGGCGGAGCGGGAACTGGGACGGCGATGTGTCATCGAGATGGATGTCGCAGGGCCCAAACTGCGAACCGGCCCCATCGAAGCCGGGCCCGCCGTGTTGAAGTGCGGTCCGAAACGCGATGAGTTCGGACACGTAGCGGCACCCGCCAGAATTTGGCTGACACCCATCGGCCATCCGGAGCGCCCGCCGGCGGTGGCCGACGCATGCATTCCCGTGCCGGCGCGCTGGCTAGCGAGCCTTCGCCCCGGTGACCGCGTTACCTTTGAGGACGCGCGACAGGCGCGCCGGTGCATGACGATCATTGCTGCCGTCCGCGGCTGCCGATGGGCAGAGTTGACGCAAACGGCCTATTTCGTTCCCGGACTACCGTTGGTGGCGTCGTACAAGGACAATCGGCGGCCGGATAAGAAGGCCTGCGTCGGGAACCTTCCGAGAAGGCCGCAACGGCTGCAGGTAAAGCGCGGCGATCTGCTGATGCTGACCCGATCGGGCGAGCCCGGCCGGCAAGCTCAGTACGACCACAACGGGCAGTTGCTTGTTCCGCCCAGAATTGGCGTCTCGCTGCCCGAGTTCTTTGAATGCGTCTTGCCCGGCCAACCGATCTGGTTTGACGATGGGAAAATCGGCGGCGTTGTCCGGGAAGTGGATCAGGATTGTGTCACGGTGGAGATCCGGCACGCCCGGGTCGATGGCGATTGGTTGGGGGCGGAAAAGGGAATCAATATTCCGGAATCGTCCCTCAATACGCCAACGCTGACGGCGGAGGACTTGCAGGCGTTGGACTTCATCGTGAAGCATGCCGGCATTTTGGGGTACTCTTTTGTTCGCACAGAGGCGGATGTCCGGATGCTGCAGGCGCATCTGGCCGAGCTAGGCGCCGAGAAGCTGGGAATCCTGTTGAAGATCGAGACGAGAGACGGATTCGAGAACCTGCCTAGCCTGCTTCTGGCGGCAATGGGAAGCCACAGCGTCGGCGTGATGATTGCCCGGGGCGATTTGGCGGTTGAATGCGGCTATGAGAGGCTGGCCGAGGCGCAGGAAGAGATTCTATGGATCTCCGAAGCCGCGCATGTGCCAGTGGTCTGGGCGACGCAGGTGCTGGAGACGCTGACAAAAACCGGGCGGCCAACCCGCGCCGAGATCACGGACGCGGCGATGGGGGAACGCGCCGAATGCGTCATGCTCAACAAGGGCCCCTATGTGGTGGAGGCTGTCCGGACACTCGACGACATTCTGCGACGCATGCAGGCTCACCAGGACAAGAAGCGTTCGATGTTACGCAAGCTTGGTGTCGCGGCCGGCTATACGGGCGCGGCGGGTCAATCCGGCTAGTCTTGGCGAATGGCGCCTTTTCATCACCCTGTCACAATCGCGCGCCTACAATCGATTATGTGTCGGTGGCTCCGTCGTGACGCCCAAGTGTTTGCAGGTCTGTTTTCGTTGCTTGCCATTGGATGTTCCGCGTATCGGGGTCATCGCCCGGAGGCCCTGGGAATTCGCGGGTCCGACACCATGCTGATCCTGGCCCAAGCGTGGTCGGAGGCGTATGCCGTGGTGGACCGGAACGTCGCGGTGGAGGTGTCCGGAGGCGGCTCCGGCCAAGGCATTGCCGCTTTGATCAAAGGCACGATCGATATTGCGAATTGCAGTCGCAATCTGCGGCCGGAGGAAGCCGCCGCCGCTCTCGCCAGCACCGGGAAAGAACCCAAGGAGTTCGTGGTTGGACACGACGCGCTGGCGGTCTTCGTTCATCACGAGAATCCTCTGGAAGAGATTTCGATGGAGCAATTGGCCGAAATCTACCGGAGAGACGGAACACTGACGCGCTGGTCCCAGATTGGAGTTGGCCTTCCGTCCGGGCGCAACAAGATCGTTCGCGTCAACCGGCAGTCGAGTTCCGGGACGTACGAGTTTTTCCGGGATCATGTCCTGGGCGGGCGGGACTTTCATCTGGCGTCGCTCGACATGAACGGTTCCAAGGAAGTGGTGGAACTAATCGCGTCCACGCCGGGCGCGATTGGATACAGCGGAATGGCGTTTGCGACGCCGGATGTCAAGGTTCTCCGCGTCAGCATAGCGCCGGGACAACCGGCCCAGGCCCCAACGGCGGCCGGTGTGGTCTCCAAACGCTACCCGATCTCGCGAAGCTTGTTGATCTATACGCTGGGCGAGCCACGCGCGCCGGTTCGCAAGTACATCGATTGGATTCGGTCGCCGGAAGGCCAGCGGATTGTAGCAGATACTGGCTACGTTCCGATCCGTTGCGAGGGAAAGGACGCTGCGGGAGAATGCGTCGACGCTGGCACAGAGTAAACGAGGCCCTGATTGAAGCCTTGATCCGCCTTTGCGGAATCAGCGCGACCATCTTCGTGCTGAGCATTTTTTTGTTCGTCTGCAAGGAAGCGCTGCCCCTTTGGAATGACAAGGGCTTTCATCTGCGGGAATTCCTGTTCAGCGATCAGTGGTATCCCACCTCGTCGGTCACCAGGAGCTACGGCGTATTGGCCATGGTGGCCGGTACCTTTAGCGTAACGCTGCTGGCGATGCTGATAGCGGCGCCGGTTGGGATGGGAGCGGCATTCTACATCTCCGAATTCAGCACGCCGCGGGTGCGCGAGATCTTGAAGATTCTGGTGGAACTGCTCGCGGCCATTCCCAGTGTCGTCTGGGGTTTTGCCGGCCTTACCATTACAAGCCGGTTGATTGTCCGCTTCACGAATGCGGATGTAGGAGTGAATCTCCTCAATGGCGCCATCCTTTTGGCACTAATGAGCGTGCCCATCATCGTGTCTCTGGCGGAGGATGCACTGAAGGCCGTTCCCGATTCCTTCCGCGAGGCGGCACTGGCGATGGGGGCAACCCGTTGGCAGATGGCATGGCGCGTATTGTTGCCGGCCGCCCGCAACGGCCTCACCGGGGCCGTGCTTCTTGGCTTTGGGCGCGCGATTGGGGAGACGATGGCGGTTCTGATGGCCACCGGTCATGCCGTCAACATACCGGGCTCCGTATTCGATCCGGTGCGTACCTTGACCGCTAACATCGCGGCGGAATTGGGCGAGGCGCCCGCCAAATCCACCCACTATGAAGTGCTGTTCCTGATTGGCGTTTTGCTGTTTGTTCTGACCTTCACGGTGAATCTGGCGGCTGGATTTGTCATTCGCAGGGAGCGCCGGACATGAGCCGTTTTGCCGTGACAGACGCCGTGAGAGCCAAGCACCGCCAGGAAGCCATCGCCAGCGGACTGTTTCTGGTAATGTTGCTGTCCCTGCTGCTGCCATTGTTCGCCATTGTGGGCGACCTGATTTGGCGAGCGCTGCCTTCGCTGAACTGGCAGTTCCTGGTGTCGGCGCCAACGCACGGAATGCGCGAAGGCGGTGTCTGGCCCGCCTTCGTTGGCACCCTCTATCTGGTTGGGCTCTCCCTGGCGATTGCCGCTCCCATCGGCGTCCTGGCTGCCGTCTACCTCACAGAATACGCAAAAGACAATTGGTTCAACAATACGGTCAATCTGGCCGTCATGAACCTGGCGGGCGTCCCCAGCATTGTTCACGCCCTGTTCGGACTGGGCGCCTTCGTTTATGGCGCCGGCTTTGGCTATTCGGTCCTCTCCGCCTCACTCACGCTGGCCATCATGACGATGCCGGT
>CAMATG010000526.1 GCA_945860645.1 Candidatus Sulfopaludibacter sp. SbA3
CTGGTTCAACTTCCTCTCCGACATTCCCAATCACCTCATCTCCGCCACCGTCGACGAGTATCCCGCCAAACTCCACCAGTACCGCGACCAGCTCGAAGGCCGCTCCATGCTCGTTCGCCGCGCCAAAATGATCGATATCGAATGTGTCGCACGCGGCTACCTCTCTGGCTCCGGCTGGAAAGAATACGTCGCCAACAGCACCATTTGCGGAATCCCCCTCCCCGCCGGCCTCCAGGAAAGCGACCGCCTCCCCGGCCCCATCTTCACGCCCGCCACCAAGGCCCAGTCCGGCCACGACGAAAACATTTCGTTCGACGAAGCCGCTAAATCCATCGGCGTCAAACTCACCTCCGAACTCCGCGACCTAACCCTGAAAATCTACGGCAAAGCAGCTGCCTATGCCGAAACACGCGGCATCATCCTCGCCGACACGAAGTTCGAGTTCGGCTTCGTCAACAAACAACTCGTCCTCGGCGACGAAGTCCTCACGCCCGATTCTTCCCGTTTCTGGCCCCGCGCCTCCTACAAGCCCGGCGGCGCTCAACCCAGCTACGACAAACAGTTCGTCCGCGATTACCTCGAATCCATCACCTGGAACAAACAACCGCCCGGCCCCGTTCTTCCCCCCGAAGTCGTCGAACAAACAGGCAATAAGTACAAGGAAGCCTACCGCGTTCTCACCGGCAAGTCTCTATGAACTGGTTGGACCTCGTCCTGGCCGGCATCCTGCTCGCCTCCACCGCCGCCGGTTTCATGAAAGGGTTTTTCCGTCTTGGCATCGGCCTCGTCGCCACTTTCCTAGCCTTTCTGCTCGCCAGTTGGTTTTATACCGACGCGGGCCAGTGGGCCATCCCCTATACCTCCTCCAAGGGCGTCGCTAACTTCGTCGGCTACGTCCTCGTCTTCCTCGCCGTCATGATCGCCGGCGGCCTGCTCGCCCGCCTCCTGGCCCATCTCTTCAAGTGGATCGGACTGTCTTGGATGGACCGTCTCGGCGGAGGCGTCCTCGGCCTCCTCCGTGGCGGCCTCATCTCCATCGTCATCGTGCTGATGATCTCCGCCTTCCTCCCCGGCGATCCCCCGGCCGCCATTCTCCACTCCCGCATCGCCCCCTATGTCCTCGAAGGCAGTAACTTGCTGTCACTGACAACCTCGCCCGAAATGAAACAACAGTTCCGCCAAACCTACGAAAAGACGAAAAAAGCGTGGGTGGACCCGGTTCGCGAAAAATTCGAAAAACTAGAACAATAAGAATGCACTTACTCATCTTCGATCTCGACGGCACCCTCGTCGACTCCAAACAGGATCTCATCGACTCCGTCAACGCCACCCGCGGCTTCATGAACCTCTCCCCGCTCCCCGGGCCCACCGTCGCACGCTACGTCGGACGCGGCGCCATGGCGCTCATCAAATCCGCCCTCGGCGAATCCGCCCCCACCGAAGACGTCCAAAAGGCGCACGAGTTCTTCATCCAGTACTATGGCGAACACATGCTCGATAAAACCGTCCTCTACGATGGCGTCCGCGAATCGCTCGACGCCCTCAAAGAGCGTGGCAACACCCTCGCCGTGCTGACCAATAAACCCGTCCGCTTCTCCGAACGCATGATGGATCGCCTCGGCCTCGGCAAACACTTCGTCCGCATCTACGGCGGCAACAGCTTCGAACCGAAAAAGAAACCCGACCCCGTCGGCATCCACGCCCTCCTCAGCGAAACCGGCCTGAAGAAGGAGCACACCATCATGGTCGGCGATAGCTCGGTCGACATCCGCACCGCCCGCAACGCAGCCGTCCGCTCCTGCGGCGTAACCTGGGGTTTCCAGCCGGAGACGTTCATCGAAGAACCGCCCGACTTCACCATTGACCACATGCGCCAGCTCCACGAACGCATCCTAGCCGAGTCCATCTAACCATGCTCCCACTCCTGCTCGCCGCCTTCCTCGATACCTACTCCTACGTCGACATCGAAGCTGTCCGCGTCGCCGGAGATCCAAAATCGTTCGTAAAAACCGCCAAAATTCCCGCCAACCCACCCACCCAGGCCTGCGAGTTCCTCATCGCCGGCGCCGGCATGGGCGGCCTCGGCGCCGCCTTCCGCGCCGCCGATCGTGGGCATCAGGTCTGCCTTACAGAGGAGTCCACCTGGATCGGCGGCCAGGCCACCGCCGCCGGCGTTAGCGCCCTCGACGAAAACAAGTTCATCGAAATGACCGGCGGCCCCCGGCTCTATAACGAGTTCCGCCGCCGCCTCCGCGACTATTACAAGCGCACTTACAAACCAACGAAACCCACCGATAATTTCAACCCCGGCGGATGTTACGTCTCCAGCCTCTGCTACGAGCCCAAGATCGGCGCGCAGATCCTGGAAGAAATGTTGAAGACCCGGAAGAACATCACCCTCTTCCGCCGCACACGCGTGCTCGATCTAAGCCGCGAAGCCAACGCCATCACCGGCGCTCTCCTTTGGAATATGGACCGCCAGCAGGCCCTCAAAGTAACCCCCCAATTCGTCCTTGACGCCACCGAAATGGGCGACCTCCTCCCCCTCGCCAAAACGCCGTATACCGTCGGCGCCGAAGCCAAAGCCACCACCCAGGAACCCCACGCCGCCGAAGCCGCCAACCCCGCCTGCGTCCAAAGCTTCACCTACCCCTTCGTTGTCGAACACCGCCCCGGCGAAACCCACACCATCGCCAAACCGGCCGATTACGAAAGGATCCGCGACCACCAACCCTTCGGCCTCGCCGTCAATTACCCCGTCGAACTCGGCCAGCGCGGCGCCTTTGAATACGCCATCTTCGGCGATGAACCGCCCATCCCCAACAACATGTCGCCGAAGTCCATCTTCCGCTGGCGCCGCGTCTTCGACGCCAAGGCCTACCCTGGCCAGCACAACGACCTCTCCCTCATGAACTGGCCCCGCCAGGACTATCACGATGAATCCGTCCTCGACCGCTCTCCGGAAGACACCGCCCGCATCCTTCAAAACGCCAAGAAAGTGGCCTTCTCGTTCCTCTACTGGCTCCAGCACGATCAGAAAACGCCCGGTTTCAAACTCCGCCTGGACGAAATGGGCACCGCCGACGGCCTCGCCCAAATGCCGTACATTCGCGAGTCCCGACGCCTCCAGGCCAAAGGCATGGTCCGCGAACAGGACATTGTCTTCGAAAACTCCCCGCGCGCCCGCGCCGCCCACTTCGCGGACTCCATTGGCACCGGCTTTTACATGGTCGATATCCACCCCTGCGGCGCCAACGAGAAGGGGCGCATGATGATGCCTAAACCCTTCCAGATCCCGCTGGCCGCCCTTGAACCGCGCGATCTCACAAACTTCCTTCCCGCCTCCAAGAACATCGGCGTCACCCATCTCACCAACGGCGCCTACCGCCTCCACCCCATCGAATGGACCGTCGGCGAGGCAGCCGCCACCCTCGCCAGCCTCCGCCGCAAAGGCGCCGCCACCACCACCGCCGTCCAAACCGAACTCACCAAAGCAGGCATCCAGATCTTCTGGTTCGACGATCTGCCAGAGTCCCACCCCGCCTTCGCCGTTATCCAAATGGCCGCCGTCCAGGGCTGGTACCCCACCCGCTACGACGATCTCCACGCCTCGCCCGATTCCCCAATCACCCGCGCCGAAGCCGCGAAAGCCCTCGCCGCCAAACACAATATCCCCGGCAACCCCGAACGTTCGCTCATCGAAAAGAACTGGATGGCCGTCGATCACCGCAACTGGTTCCACGGCGATCTCCCGCTCTACTGGACCGACATTCGCCTCCCCGGCTTCGCCCCGGCCGCCCCAAAAAGAACCGGCCCGGTTTCCCGGGCCGACTTCTTCCGTCAGTTGATGAAGTAACTTAGCCTTCGTGCGTCATCACCACGAGGAAAATCTCACCCGCCCCCGTGAGATACAACTCGTGACAGATGATGTTACTCTTCCCCGCCGCCGCCGCGCCCATTGCCTCCTCCAGCGCCGTGAAGTCTTTGCCAAACACGTCGATCTTCCCCAGCAGCACCGTCTGCAACCGGATCGGATACGGCGCCTCGCCGGTCGTGTAACCGAGCGAAACCACGATCTGCCCCAACCCTTCCAGGTACTCCACGCCAATGCTCTTAGCCGCCACGCCTTCACGCGCCGCGAACGCAGCCACTTCGTCGGCCAGCGCGCCCAGCGTGCTGTCGCCGTCCAACGGCCCCATGAATACCTTGAACTTGTTATGAACCTGTTCTGCGATCACTTTTTCTCCGTCCCTTCAATCACGGCCACACCCTTCGGCGCGCCTTCATTCTCACCCTTCAATGCAGCCTTCGCCCCAGCCCGCAGCAGCGACGTCTCGCCCGGTCCCTGGAAGAAGTGGTACCCCGGGCGATCCTTCCACGCCAACGGCCCGGCCAGAATCTTCTTGTGCGTCAGCACCGCGTCTTTAATCCGCGTCACTAACGCTTCGTACTCCGGCTGGCCCTGTTTCAAGCCCGAAAAGCTGCCTAAGTCCGTACTCGCCACAAACACCACGTCCACCCCGGGAATCGCCGCAATCTTGTCGGCAATCGCCACGCCCGCCGGCGATTCAATCATCGCCACAATCATCATGTTCGCGTTCGCCTGCTGCCGGTAATCGGCGCCCCACAACGCCCCGTACTGCCCGCCCCCCTGGCTGCGCTTGCCCACCGGCGGATACTTGGCAAACTTAATCGCGTTGTGTACTTTCTCAACCGATTCCACCATCGGAATAATAATCCCTACCGCCCCAATATCGGCGGCCTTCTGAATATCGCCCTCATTCGAATCCGGCACGCGAATGAACGGCATCGCCGCGGCGCCCTTACACGCATAAATCATCCGCGCCACTTCCTGATAAGTCAGCGGACTATGCTGCATCTCAATCCACGTAAAATCGAAACCGCTACCGGCCATCGCGCAGTAGATATCAGGGTCGGAGGACGACACCGTCCCTCCCACCACCTGCTTGCCCTGTGCCAGCTTGGTTTTCACAGTATTGAAGATCCGCGGCTGCTGCGCCATCGCCATCCCAGCCAGCAACAATCCGGCAACAATCAATCTCATAATCTCTCGCTTTCAAATCGGAATTCGGCAACAAGCATACATCAC
>CAMATG010000527.1 GCA_945860645.1 Candidatus Sulfopaludibacter sp. SbA3
CCCGCGGGGCAGGCGCCATACCGCGCCAATCGCGGAGGGCGGGCGCCGCAGCGGGCCGTCGTCATTCATGCGGACGCGGAGGAGCGCGGGGTGCTGCAGGAAACGATCTCGGCGACCGGGATGCGGGTGCTGGCGTTGGAGAAGATGCCGGTGGGCGGGTTGGTGGGAGATTCAATTGCGCACATTTTCGTCGAGGAGTCGCAGCTGGAGACGTACGTTCCCTCGTGGCCATCGAATGCACGGGTGATTTTGCTCTACGCGCGGGCGGCGGCTACTCGGGCCCTGATTCAGGGGCGGGGCTTCCACGAGCTGGCCAGCCCGTTTGTGCCCTCGGAGGTCCGGCATCTGCTTCGCGGAGGCACTTTTGCCTTCGGCGCCCCTGTGAACGCGCCGGGGCCGAGGAGTGTTAAAGCCGGTGGGTTCGGACTGCAGATTCTGCTGGTTGACGATAGCCGGACGAATCTCAAGATTGCCGAACAGATTCTGGTTCGCATGGGTTGCAAGGTCTGCACGGCGGAAAACGGGCAGCAAGGGCTGGATTCGCTGGCCGATGCCCACGGGCGGGGCGAGGTGTTCGACCTGGTGTTCATGGACTGTCAGATGCCCGTCCTCGATGGCTATGAGGCGACGCGACGTTTGCGCGGTTCGGACGCCTCCTATCGCGCGATCCCGGTGATCGCCTTAACCGCACAGATCGGACCGGGGGAGCGGGCGCACTGCCTGGCGGCGGGGATGAATGACTACCTGACCAAGCCGATCTCCCGGCAAGCGGTCTGGCGTCTGCTGCAACGGCACGGTTCGCGTGGCGGTGTAGCAAGTCTGGACAGCTGTTCCAAAATGAAGCAGGGGCTGGACCCATTGGGGCATCTGATTGGGGCAAATCCCGCGTGAATATTTGGGGGGATGGGAGAGATTTTGGCTAAAGGATCTGCAGGAGAGAGCCGATAAGACTACACGGCCAGCGTTTTCAGTAGTTTACGAGTGAATCCTGGCAAAGTTTTAAAAAAGTGTGGTGTGCGAGAGATTTGGCCATTGAATTGCTGAACAGATGTGCTAGGATATATGCGAATCGAAACTAAAGCTCGGCGCAATCGTTCGGCCATCGGACGGTACGTTCAGGGTGAAACTGGTGGATCCAGTTTTGCGTTGCTGGTCAGGCTGTTCGGTGATCGACAGTCCGTGCGAAAGAATTTTGACCAGGTTTGCTCGCCGATTTCGCTTTTGAATTTTGAACCTTTTTTCTCGACCATGCGTCCATATGGTCTGAGAGATGCAACAAAGCCGACGCTGCAAAGCAAAGGCGAAACGAAACGCCAGCAAAAGGCGTATTACTTAGGAGCCAGTGGCGGATTGTTCACTGACTCAATTACAGAGGGTCCGGGACGCTAACAGCGTTTTTGACGTCGGACCGCTGATCACCGAAACAACCAGCAAAAGCAATAGGGAGGAACAAAACCATGACGAACGCTGAATTGAAAGCTTATAAGAAGATTCTGGCTGCGAAAGAAGCCGAGTTAGTCGGCGCACTGCGCAACCGCGAGGGTATCGAGATCGAAAAGAGCCCGGACGCGCTGGACGAAGTGCAGCGTGCCGCCGAGCGGGAACTCGCCATCCGCACACTCGACCGCGAGTCCAGCCTGTTGCGCAACGTTCGCGCTGCTCTGCTCCGTATCGAAGACGAATCCTATGGTGTTTGCCTCCATTGCGAAGAAGACATTAGCGTGAAGCGCCTGAACGCGGTGCCGTGGGCCCCCTACTGCATCTCCTGCCAGGAACAGTACGACGCGCACAAGATCGAGGGCGACGAAGTGTTCGACGACATGCTCGTCGGCGCGGCGTAAGCCCTTTCGCTACTCTGATCGAACGAAGGGGCGCGGCCTGCGGGACGCGCCCTTTTTTTACGCTCGTTCGATGGCGATCGCGGAGACCATCCGTCCCATCGCGCGGTCGCGGCGGAAAGAGTGGAACGTATCTGTTTCGCACATCGTGCAGCGGCCTAGATTGGCGATATTTCGGATCGGAACACCGGTTCGGATGAGTTGTTCCACATTGGCGGCAGCCAGGTCTACGTGGGGCCGTTCTGCGGTGCGGTCCGTGTGGGCAGGGAAGTGGCTGGCGACCTCTTCGCCGACCTCAAAGCAGCAGGCGGCTATGCAAGGGCCAACGGCGGCCACCAGGTCTTCGGGACGTGACCCATAGGCACGTAGCAGTTTCTCGACGGTGGCTGCTGTGATGCCGGCGGCGGTTCCTCGCCACCCCGCGTGAACGGCGGCGACAACTTTTTGCCGGGTATCGGCAAGCAGTACGGGGACACAGTCGGCCGTTCGGATCTCCAGCCAGAGGTCTGGCGTAGCCGCGATCAGTGCGTCGCCGTCGCCATGGTGACCGGGTTCAGTCACGGTGACAATCGTGGCCGCGTGAATCTGGTGCAGGCGGGCCGTCCGATCAGGCGTCGTCCAGGCGCCATTGTGACGGGTGCCGAAGCCGTGTCGCAGCCACGGCACCGCATCCAGAAGGGAAGAGCGAACCGGGCTCATGCCTGGTTCGCGCGATACCAATCCATCGTCCGGCGGAGCCCTTCTTCGATCGTAAACCGCGGATCGTGCCCGAGTTCGCGTTTGGCGGCTGCAGTGTCGGCCTGTGAGTCGCGCACGTCGCCGCCGCGCGGGGGGCCGTAGTTGGCCGCCAGCGAAATGCCTTCCAGTTTCTGGATCTCTTCCCAAAGGAAGTTGAGCGTATACCGCCCGCCGTTGCCGGCGTTGAACACTTTCCCAGAGACGCCGGGCACCATCGAGGCCTTCCGGACCAACGCGGCGACATCTTCCACATAGGTGAAGTCGCGCGATTGCTCGCCGTCGCCGAAGATCGTCGGCGCCTTGCGCTCAATAGCGGCCTTCATGAACAACGAGAGAACGCCCGAATAGGGGCTTGATGGGTCCTGGCGGGGGCCGTAGACGTTGAAGAACCGGAGCGACACCGATTCCAGGCCGAAGCAGGAATCAAAGACCGAGCCGTAGTATTCGCCCATCAGCTTCTGCAGAGCGTAGGGCGACTTCGGGCTGGGAGCCATCGATTCGGTTTTGGGCAGCACCAGGGTGTCGCCGTACGCCGAGCTCGAAGCCGCGTAGACGACGCGGCGCACGCCGGCCTCTTTGGCGGCGCGGTAGACGTTAAAGGTGCCGTTGATGTTCACATCGTGCGACGGGACGGGGTCCTGGATGGAGCGGGGGACCGAGGGGATCGCGGCCAGATGATAGACGACCTCCGCGCCGGGGAAAATCCGCAACAGCGCGTCATAGTCGCGGATATCGACCACGTGAGTCTCCACGCGATCCTTCACCGCTTCCAGATTCGCCAGGTGTCCGCTGTTGAGGTTGTCCACTACGCCAACGGTTTCTTCCCCGTTCGCCAGCAGTTCCCGCACGAGCGAGGAACCGATAAAACCGGCTCCGCCGGTGATGATGCATTTGGGTTGCATAGTTAAATTCCGAGCGCCTCTATCTGCGCTTCCATGTGCCGGATCGACTCATTGGCGATCACTTCAGAGCCGAATGAAAAGTCGAACGCTTCCATGGAAATCCAGCCCTGATACCCGCGCTGGGCCAGGACAGAGAGGACAGGCTTAAAGTCGTAGCTCCCCTTACCGGGGTGTTTGCCGTCGAGTTCATTGACGTGCACGTGCCGAATGACCGAATAGTGCCGTTCCACCAACACGGCGTGCGGTTCGGCTTCGGCAATGGCGTTGTGGCTGTCAAACATCGTTTGCACGGCGGGGCACCCGATTTCAGCCACCCACCGGGCGGCTTCATCGAGAGACGTCACAACATCCGTATCGGCAGGCGGCAAGGCTTCAATAAGCAAAGTGACGCCGCGCTGCTGGGCCCAGTGCCCGGCGGCGCGCATGCCATCGACATAGTTTTTCGTGGCTTCGGCCGGGGTGAGGCCGCCGGTTGACGTGCGCTGTTTCGGCGAGCCAAAGATCATGACGCCATTCGGACCGAGGTCGGCACAGAGGTCGATCAGGTCGTGGATGTGCCGCCAGCTGCGGGCGCGCAAGGCGTGGTCCGGCGTGGTGACGTGCAGTCCGGCCGGTGAGACCATCAGCCAATGGAGTCCGACAAATTCCAGTCCCTCATCGGCCATGATGGCGCGCGTTTCGCGCCGCGTGGCCGGAGTGATGGTGCAGGGATCGTCGGCGAGGGTGAACGGGGCGATCTCGATGCCGGAGTACCCTGCCTTCTTGATCGACTGGCAGGCCTGGCGGAAATCCCAACCCTTATACACTTCATTGCAGATGGCGTGACGGAAACGGAAGGACATGAAATACCAGTGTACGAGGTATTGCTCTAATCAGAAATACGGTGGACGATCTTCACCGCCGCGCCGGGCGGATGGAGGATGGTTTCGGCCGCTTGAGCGAGCGGGAGCCGGTGCAACAACGGATTTAACCAAGCCCGTTCATAGCCCCGCAACCGCGCGACGGCAAGTTCAAAATGATGGAACGACGCGTTCACGCTGGCGGCCAGAATGTGATTGCCGATGATCATGTCCAGGCACGGCAGCCGCACCTCGGCTGGCCTGGCTCCCAGCAGAATCACGACGCCCAACCGGCGCAGGACGCTCATCGATTCGACGGCGAGCGTGGCGCTACCGCACGCCTCGATGACGATGTCGGCGCTTAGGCCGTCGAGCGTCCCGGTATAGTGAATCCCATTGGCTGTCAATAACTTAGCTCGGGCCGAGTCCGCGCTCTCCCGCGAAAGCACGGTGACATCGAACCCACAGCTCCGGGCATACCACGCCGCCAGGATCCCAATTGGTCCAGCCCCAAGCACGAGCACCCGCCGCGGTTCGCCCGGGTGCAGACGCAGGGCCAGTTCCCACGCTTTTTCCACTACGCTGGCCGGCTCCACCAGGACGGCCACATCGGTTAACTCCGCCGGCACCTGCACCAGATCATCTTCGTGATCGACGGCGAATTCGCACAGATAGCCGTGGAGGCCGAAAATGCCACGCTCGACATAGTCGCCCGTCAGGCAGTTGTCGCGGCGGCCGCGACGGCACATGGCGCAACCCGGGCCGCAATTTCGGCGAACGAG
>CAMATG010000528.1 GCA_945860645.1 Candidatus Sulfopaludibacter sp. SbA3
CTCCAGCGCCATCAAGATGGTGGTGCAGGTTTCGCGCCTGCAGGACGGCTCGCGCAAGATCATCAACATCTCCGAGGTGGTCGGCATCCAGCACGATCACATCGAAGTGCGCGACATCTTCCGTTTCCGCCGCATTGGCGTGACCGCCGAAGGCAAGGTGCAAGGCCGTTTCGAATGGAGCGGCGAGACGCCGGCCATCCTCGAACGCCTCCGCATCAGTGGCATCTCGCTCCCGCCGAACATCTTCGACGAAGCGCAAGACGTCAACCTCTAACCCGCCCCTCCCCACCCCCGCACTATCCATTTCCCTTATAAGGGGACAACCACCCTTGTCCCATTTCTTCCATTTTTCATAGATTTCAATACCGCCGATATCCCCGTCCACCAGTTAAACTGAAAAGGTGATTTTCCTTCCCGCGTTGGACTGGCTGATCGTTGGCGGCATGATCTTCGCCGCGTTTTTCGTGGTGCTCATCGCACTCCTCGTCAATCCACCGACCGCGCTCGTAGACAAGTTGCAGGAAAAAGGAAGAAAAAAGGAGGACTGATGCCTACCAAAATCAACCGTCGCCGTTTCGGCCTCGCCGCCGCCGCGCTCTCCACGGCCGCCGCCGCCCCCGCCGCCGAAACCACCTACACCAGTGCCCTCAACGGCTTTGAAACCAAAGTCGCCCTCCCCGCCTTCGATCCCGTCGCCTACACCATGCGCCGCCACGCCGCCGCGCCCCTCCAGCTCACCTACAAACCCGCCAATAAACGCTCGACCGAAGCCTGGCAAAAGAAGCTCCGCGCCAAAGTCCAGGAGCTCGTCGGCGCCTTCCCCAAATCGAAGTCCCCCCTCAACCCCATCACCCTCGAAGTCCGCGACTTCCCCACCTACCGCCGCGAAAAGTTCGTCATCGAATCCCAACCCGGCGTCGCCGTCCTCGGCTATCTCCTCACCCCAAAATCAGCCAAAGGCCCCGTCCCCGCCATGATCTGCGTCCCAGGCCACGGCCGCGGCGTCGATGACATCGTCGGCATCGACGACAAAGGCCGCGACCGCACCGACAAAGCCGGCTACCAGCACGACTTCGCCATCCAGGTAGTCGAAGCCGGGATCGCCGCCGTCGCCATCGAACCCATGGCGTTCGGTTGCCGCCGCGATACCCGCACCTCGAAAAAAGGCCTCGGCACCTCCGCCTGCCAACCCGTCGCCGGCGCCGCCCTCCTCCTCGGCGAAACCATGGTCGGCTGGCGCGTCTACGACGTCATGCGCACCGTCGATTGGATCGAAACCCGCAAAGAAATCGACGCCGCCCGCGTCGGCGTCATGGGCATCAGCGGCGGCGGCACCGTCACCAGCTTCGCCGCCGCCCTCGAACCGCGCCTCAAAGTGGCCATGATCAGCGGCTATCTGAACACGTTCAAAGATTCCATCGTCGCCATGTCCCACTGCATCGATAACTACGTGCCCGGCATTCTGAACTGGTGCGAAAACTACGACGTGGCCAGCCTCATCGCCCCCCGCCCACTCTACGTCGAAAGTGGCGAACGGGATAACATCTTCCCCATCGCCGCCAGCAAAGAGGCCTTCTCCCGCGTCAAGCAGGTCTACACCGCCCTCGGCGCGGCCGATGCGGCCCAACATGAAACCTTCGACGACGTCCATATCTTCCACGGCGGCGCCGGTATCCCCTTCCTCGCAAAACACTTAAAGGCATAGCTGTGACACCGTTGTTGTTCTTCTTCCTGGCCACCACCGACCCCTGTTCCTATCTCCCCGAACAGGAACTGCGGCAGGTCCTCGAGATCCCCGAATCCACCCCCATCCGCGCCGTCCGCGCCGATAGCTGTGGCTACATCTGGATGGGCTTGCCCCCCACCGGGCCCCAGCTCCGCGAAGCACTCCGCAGCGGCCGCCGCCTGCCCGCCCGCGCCAATGAGTCGTTCAGCATCCGTATCGAGCCCATGCCCAACGCCATCAAGGAGCTCGACGCCCGGTTCGAAAAACTCACCAAAGGCTACACCGTCGATCGCGATGGGCAGCAGCTCACCGTCCGGCCCCAGAAGCTCTCCTGGGTGCCCAACGTTGGCGAAAAGGCGTTCTGGAATGAGTCCCTCAGCCAGCTCGTCGTCGCCCGCAAAGGCGAGCTCTTCTCCTTCGTCGTCAAGAAGCAGATGAATCCAGCCGACCTTGTCAACGCCGCCACCACCGCCGCTCAGGCCGCGCTGCGTAAGTAACTACCGAACCACCGTCCGCCTCCCGCCAATCACCTTCCCGCGCGACGAATCCCGTAGCTTCTTCGTCACCTCACGCAACAGCATGGTCATGTTACTCATCCCCGGCATCGCCGACATATCCTGCCCGCCGGAATCCGTCAGATGCCGAACCCGCATCACCGACCTCGTCAACGTCGCCACCACCGCCGCCCAGGCCGCGCTGCGCAGATAGCTACCGAACCACCGTCCGCGTCCCGCCAATCACCTTCCCCAGCGAAGGGTCCCGCAGCACCACCCGCACCTTCCGCTCCCCTTCCCCCGGCTGATACGCCGCCACGTACGAATCCCGCAGCTTCTTCGTCACCTCCCGCAACAGCATGGTCATGCTATTCATCCCCGGCGTCGCCGACATATCCTGCCCGCCGGAATCCGCAAGATGCCGAAACTGCATCGCCGACCCAACCCGCGCCATCATCGGTGCCACCCCTGTCCCCTTCTTCTTCCGCGAAGCCCCCGGAGGCGGCGGAGCCGGCGGCAACGGCGCGGCACTCGCCACCACCACCGGGTAAATGGAAACCCCGGCCGCCTGCGCCTCCCGCATCGCCTCCGCAAACGTCACATCGCTGCCACTGTCCAAGCCATCGGAGAATACCGCCAGAATCCGCACCGCCGGCCGCTTCCGGTCGAACCGCCGAATCGTTTCCGCCACCGCAAAGTACAATGGCGTCCCCGCCGGCGGCACCGTGTTCAACTGCGACAGGGCCCGCAGCAGCACCGCCTCATCCCGCGTATGCGTGGTAAACCGAATCAGCTTCTCACTGAAGCCGTACACCGCCACCCGCGCTGTCGGAAACTCCTCCAATAGCCCCTTCCGGAAAATCTCCGGATCCCCGCCGGCGCCCACCCGCATACTCCCGCTGCGGTCGTACAACAGCGTGATGTCCACTGGCATCGCATCCGCCTGCCGTCCGCCCACCGCATAGATCTTCGCCTTCCGCGCCTCATTCCCCTCCATCACTACAACATCCTCGTCCTTCAAATCGGTCACCAACTTCCCCCCGCTACGCTCCACCTGGAATGGCACCAGCGCCACACTCACCTCCGTAGAAAACGACGCCGCCCCCAACGGCAACGAACCCGCGAACACCACCCCGGCCGGCCGCCCCGTCATCTCCACGCGAAATTCCGCCGCCTCGGCGTGCTGGGGCAACGGGCGCGTCAAGGCCAACGGCTGCGCCACCGCCGCCGCCCGCTGCGCCGCGTTCAAGCGAACCGGAATCGTCTCCGTCGCCTGGTCCAGCGTCTTGCCCTCCCGGTCCACCACGCGATAGACGATCTCCAACGTGCAGACCCAATCAGCCCCCTCGGCCACCAGCGGCACCGCCGCGCCAGGAATCGAAAACTGCACCGTCCGCGGCTGCGCCCCGTAGCGCACCTCCATCGGCATCACCTGCGCCAGCGCCAACGGCGCCAGCAACAACAGAGCCGCGCGAATCATCGCACCACCGTCCGCACGCCGCCAATCACCTTCCCGCGCTTCTTGTGCACCAGTTCCACTTTCACCTCTCGCGTTCCTTTGGAAGGCCGATAACTCGCCACATACGAATACCGCAACGTTTTCGCAATCTCGGCGAACAACCCCGGCAAACTGTTGCCCGTCGGCAGCGCCGTCAGTAACTGCCCCCCGCTCTCGGCCAGCCGGCGGTATCCCGCGATCGACATGCCATCTCCCATCGTCTGCCGCGTCCTCTGTAGCCGGCGCATCTCCACATCCGCCGTTTCGTTCACCGGCTGCGGCTCCCCCTTCTTCTTGCTCGTCGTCCGTGGCCTGGGCGGAGGCGGCGGACGAAGTAGAGGAGCCTTCGCCGGCATCGGCGTCGCCACCAACACTGGATAGATCGCCACCCCAGCCCGCCGCGCCGTTTGCAACACGCTGCCAGACGTCTCCAGATCAAACGGCGAGGCCACCCCATCGGAAAGCACCATCAAAACCCGTACCGCCGGCCGCGCCAAATCGAACCCGCCCATCGTCCGCGAAATGCTCGAAAACAGCGGGGTCGACCGGGGCGCAATCGACGCCACCAACCCCGACGCCCGGTTCAACACCTCCACATCCCGCGTGTGCGCCGTGAACCGGACCAGCTGATCACTGAACCCATAAATCGCAATCCGGACATTCGGGAACTCATCCAGCAACCCCTTCCGGAACACCTCGGCGCCATACGCGCCGGCGTCGCCCATGCTCCCGCTGCGGTCGTACAACAGCGTGATGTCCACCGGAACCGCCGCCGGCCCCTGCCGGCCAACAATCTGTAACTCCGCCTCCCGCGCCACTCCATCCTCCAAAACGCGGATCTCCTCCGCCCCCAAATCGGTCAAAAACGAACCCGCCGATTTCTGCACCTGAACCGGCACCAGCGCCACATTCGTGTCCACCTGAAACGTCGCCCCACCCAACGCCATCGTGCCCGCAAACTGCGTCCCCGCCGGCCGCACCGTCAGCGCCACGCGCAACTCCACCGCCCCCGCCACCACCGGCAACGGCCGCACAAACCGCACCGCCTGCGACGCCGCTACCCGCACCGGAATCGTCTCCGCCGCCTGGTCCAACACCTCCCCGCCCGCGCCCATCACGCGATAGACCAATTCCAACTGGCCCTCCATCGCGCCGCCCGCCGGCACCGCGATTACCACCGTCCCTTCCCGCTCCCCGCGCCCGATCTCCAGTGGCAGAGTCTGCGCCCACAGCGCCGGAACCCAACTTACAACGCAGAAGAGGAAATACCGCAACGGAGTTACTCCTTCACTTACGGAAACAATAGAATCCTGACTGAGTGCGCAGGTAAAGAGTATCACCAACAATAGCCGGTGTGGCGAAGACCTCTTCCTCCATCA
>CAMATG010000529.1 GCA_945860645.1 Candidatus Sulfopaludibacter sp. SbA3
GTTGCAAGAGATGGTGCGGGTGAACTCTGTGAATCCAGGGCTGACGGCGGGGGCGCCCGGGGAACCGGAGATGGTGGCGTTGTTGCGGCGGCATTTGGCGGGGTTAGACGTGGAATTGGCGGTTCTGGAGGGGACTCCGGGGCGGCCGACATTGGTGGCGACGCGTCGCGGGACCGGTGGGGGGCGGAGCCTGATGCTGAACGCGCATACCGATACGGTGGGCGTGGAGGGGATGGGGGAGCCGTTTTCGGGGAGAGTGGAGGGCGGGCGGCTGTATGGGCGGGGGAGCTACGACATGAAGGGTGGGCTGGCGGCGGCGGTGGCGGCGTTTGCCGAAGTCGCGCGGGGGCCGGCGTTGCGGGGGGATCTTGTTTTGGCGGCGGTGGCCGATGAGGAGTTTGCGAGTTTAGGGACAGAGGAACTTCTGCGGCATGTGCGGACGGACGCGGCGATTGTGACCGAGCCGACGGGGATGGACCTGTGCGTGGCGCACAAAGGGTTTTTGTGGGTGGAGATCCGGGTGGCGGGACGGGCGGCGCACGGGTCAAGGCCGGACCTGGGGATTGACGCGAATCTGGAAATGGGGCGGGTGCTGGGCCGGCTGGGGGAGTTGGGCATGGCTTTGGGGGAGCGGGCGCCGCATTCGCTGTTAGGGCATGGGTCGCTGCATGCGGCGACGCTGCGCGGGGGGACGGCGTGGAGTACGTATAGCGGGGAGTGCATTTTGCAGCTGGAGCGGCGGTTGCTGCCTGGGGAGGCGGCGGGCGAGGCGTTTGGCGAGATAGCAGCGGCGGCGGCGCCCCATGAAGCGAGGTGGATATTCCACCGGGAGCCCTTTGAAGCGGTGGCGGGCGGGGCGTTCATGGAACTGGTGCGGAGCGAAGTTGCCGGGGTGCGGGGCCAAACGCCGGCGCTTTGCGGGCAGACGCCATGGTTCGACGCGGCGCTGCTGGCCGGGGCGGGGATTGAGACCTTGATTTTAGGGCACGGCGGGGCGGGCGCGCATGAGCTGGAAGAGTGGGCGGAACTGAGCAGTTTGGGGGAATTGACCTGCGCGCTGGTGGGGATCGCCAGGCAGTTTTGCGGTTAGACAGTTTACACACCTCTCCTTGTGACGCTTCCGCCGGTGATTTTCCGCGTTACAACAGTAGAGGGAGCAAAAGAGATCAACCTATGCAACTGTTTCGGTTACTCGCGGCCATGTGCAGCCTATGCACGTTGGCGTCGGCCCAGGAATTCGCGTTTCCGCTGACCGCGCGGCTGCAAGCCCGCATTCCCTCCGGAGGTATGGCCGCCGATGCGTACTACCTGCCGGGGAGCTCACAGGTCTCCTGTTTCGAGGCTACGCCGAGCGGGATCCGCTACCTTTGCCTTTCCGATACCGGGACGGTGCTGGAATGGACCGCCGATAACCGGGTCCGCCAGGTGGCCGAAGGATTTGTGGGGCCGATGCAGGCCAAGGTTGCGCCGGACGGCACACTGTATGTGTTGGACCTGGGGCGGGGGACGTTGTCCTCGGTGGCGCCGAATGGGACGGTGACGCGTTTGATGGGGTCGGGTTCGGACCGTGTGATCCGGCCGACAATGGATCCGCGCACGTTCGACCTGCCGCTGTTTACGCTTTCGCGGGATACATACACGAATTCGGTGCAGTTAGGCATTGATCCGGCGGGGAATCCGTATCTGGGGATTTTGCGCGAGGACACGACGAAGGACAACGGCGTCGATGTGACGAAGCGGTATTTGTACGTTTTCCGGTTGGAGAACCGGGTCACCTCGATGGTGCTGCATTGGGACGGGTCGAACGTGTTGGCTGGGCGGAGTTCGCTGCCGGAGTTCGATTCGTTGTCGATCGACAAAGACCGGAACATCTTTTTTGCGATGGACGGGCAGGTCGCCCGGCTGACGCCTTCGCTGCAGTACACGGCGCTGGTGCAGGGCCGCTATACGGTTTTGAACTCGAATCCTGTGAAGCAGATTGTGCAGACCGACGACGGGAATATCTTTCTGTACTCGGCGGCTTCGAAGAATATCTTCCGGTTGGCGTTTGCCGAGTTGCGGGTGGACCTGGATGCGTTTGCCACGTTGAATGGTTCGATTACGCGGCAGGGCGGGCAGTTGATCGGGTTGGACCTGAACGAGAAGCGGGTGTTGCGTTACGTTCCGGACGTGGCGAAGTTGTTCGTGCCGCGGGAGGTGTCGCGGCTGCTGAAATATATTCCGATCACCGGCAACAATACGTTCCGAGCGGCGTTTGATAACCCGATTAGCGTGAGCACGGATAACCTGGCGCAGGTGTATGTAGTGGAGGGGGCCGATGGGGCCGTCTACCGGATTGCGACCAATGGAACGGTACAGCGGATTGCGCGCAGTAACTTCAATCCGGACAATCCGCCGCCGGCGCGTTTGCCGGTGGAAGGGATTTCGATGGACGCGCTTCCCTACCCCATCGTGGCGGTGGCCAACGACAGCGAAGGCCGTTTGTACATGCTGGACCGGGGCTGTAATTTGCTAATTCAGAGTGGCACGGGCATTGCCCGGCGGGCGACCGACACAACGCCGTTTACCGCGTGTCAGGACGCGGCGCTAGTGGCTGACCAGGCCAAGCGGATTCACATCGCCTACTCGACGCAGGCCGAGATTCACACCGGGACCGGGGATCCGTTGAGCGGCACCTGGACCTTTAGCCGGACCTACGCCGGCGCGCGGCTTCGGTCCGTGTCGTTGTTGCCGAGTGGTGACCTGTTGATCCTGGAAGGGACCAATACGATGAAGCGCCTGAACGCATCGACGAGAGTGGTTGTGCCGTTAACATTCGACCGTACTTTGCAGGACAACGTGAACCTGCGGTTAAGCTCGGCGGCGGTGGATTTTGGCGGGCGCATTCTGGCGGTTTCCTGCTGCACGGCGGGCAGTTCGAATGAGTCCGGACGGCGTTATCTATTTTCGTTCCAGCTGAGCGGGTCCGACGTTTTGACGGGGCAGGCGCGGCCGGTGACCTATTTTGACGGGCCGCAGGAAGTGTCTGACCGGGTGTTTTCGCACCCGCGCGGAATTCTCATTCGATCGAACCTGAACCGGCTGTACTATTTTGAAGATCCGCAGTTCCGGTCGCAGTCCGCCGTAGGGCTGCCGAACCGGCAGACGTGGACGTATCCGCCGGACTCGGGTATCCAGGAGTTGGCAATTCCGGTGACACCCGGTTTCGGGCCGACGGCGTTCCGGACACGGATGACGTGCGACCGGAACTTTGAAAAGTTTGTGCGCCTGGGCCCATCGGCGGCGGTAGCGCCGACACAGTTACGGTTTGCGCTGGATACGCTGGCGGCGCCTTCACGCGCAGCTTCGTGCAAGTTGGAACTGTTGGCGATTGACACCGCGCGGGTGATGGCGAACACGACGATCGACATGGTTCCCGACGCGGCGCGACTGGCGCAGATTCCAACCATTTCCGTGCTGGAACAGCTGACCCCGTTCAAGGTGGACCCGGCGCAGGCGGCGGTGACCAAGAACGTCCGGTTGTTCAACAACGCTCCGGAAACGGTGGAGATTCGGATGGAGGGCGCGCTGCCGAACGGGGTTGCGATCACACCCGCGGTCCTGACGTTGGAGCCGAAGCAGTCCGGCGATTTCACGATTACGGTGACGCCTCAATCGCTCTTCCGGCAGCACTATCAGATTCCACTGCGGGCCAACTGCGCGACGTGTTCGCAGGCGATCCCGATGGATTTGAGCTTCCAGATTTCGGGGCGAACGACATCGATCGACATTACAGCGGAAGCGGTTTTGGTGGATCTGGGGACGCTGAATACGCGGAATGTGAACCGATTGGCGGCGACTTCGATCGTGCTGTCGGGGCTGGACGAAACCGACGTGAACATCCGCACCGACCTGGGCACGGCGCCGGCGTGGTACTCGATCCAGAAATCCACATCGACGCGGACGGAAGACGGCAAGTTGGTGCTTGGGTACGACGTCGTTTTGAACCGTTCGGCAGTACCAACGCGACAGGCCAGCAGTATCGTGACGTTTGAGACGCAGACGCAGCAGGGTGTGGCGCGGCGTTTCATGACGGTGTTCTTTTTCCCGGAGGGCGTGACGGCCCAGCGGCTGTTTGAGAGCAGCGCGGCGGGTTCGACGATCAACCTGAGCGTAGCCCGTTCGGCGACGGTTTCGATCCCGGTGTTCAGCCGATCGGATGCGGCGGCGATTTATAGCACCTACACGTTGGGCGGCGAGACGGGCTCTGTGGCCGTTCCTTCCTCGCAGGGTGTTGTGGGCAAGGGGGCGAACGAAATTCAGCTGGACGTGAGCCGGACAGGCACGGCGAGCGAGGCATCGGAAATCAAAGACATCGTAGTCCTCTTCGCCAATGGGGAACGGCTGGTTTACAGCCTGAACGTAATTACGTCCCCGTTGCAGGCGACGGCGAACGCGAAGAGCCGGGAACGGATGATCGGCTCCTGCGCGAGTGCGCGATTGCTGATTTCACCCCGCGAGCCAGGCCAGCCGTTTACGGTGGTGCGCAACGTGGGCCTGCGGTTCGTGATGGAGCTGAAAGATGAGTGCAACCAGTTGGTGAACGCCTCCGACAAAGCACAGGTGCGGTTTACCACTGAGCCGGCGAATGGCACGGTAACGGTGACATCGGTGGGGAATGGACTGTGGGACATCTTCTGGAAGCCGGAGCGGACGGGAGAAAATGTCGCCGCCAAAATCGTGGCCGTGCGAGGCGTGAGCGAGCGGGAGTTGTACGTAGGCACGATGACGCTCACCGGCCGGGTTGCGGATTCGACGGTGCCTAGCCTGCGGTCGTTCAGCATCGTGGATGCCATTAGCTTCCAGGCGAAGACGATCACAGCGCCCGGAGCGTTCATCACGATCTACGGCGAGAACATGGGGCTGGTGGAGAGGTTCGGATTCGACGTGCCGGGAACGTTCCCGACGGAGTTGGGCGGTCTGCAAGTGCAGTTCAATGGAAAGCCGGCGCCGCTGCTCTATGTGTCGCCGGGCCAGGTAAATCTGCAGGGTCCCTACGACCTGGACAACAGCGAATACCGGTTGGTGATCCGGCGCGGGGATGTAGTTTCGGCGCC
>CAMATG010000530.1 GCA_945860645.1 Candidatus Sulfopaludibacter sp. SbA3
ACCACCCCGGGGACACTCCGGGCAAACCCCCGACGCCGTTCGGCCCGTAACCCAAACAGCAGGAGTGTCCCCCAAACGCGACACCCCCCGACAAGAAGCGGAGAATCGTGACGCCCCCCCCGGGGACATTCCGGGCAAAACCCCGACGCCGTTCGGCCCGTAACCCAAACACCCCAAATCGCGATACCCCCGGCAAGAAGCGGAAGGAAACACACCCCCAAAAAGCTCCCCCCTACGGCACCATCCGCTTCGGAACCACCTTCCGATACTGATCTTTCCAATACTCCTTCCGCGCCGGCTCAATCTGCCCCAACAGCACATAGGACTGCTCCAACAACGGCTCCAGCCGCACCGCCTCCACGGCCTCCTTCCGCGCCTCCTCGGCACGCCCGGTATTCGCCAACGCCGCCGCCAAATGCAGCCGCCGCAGCGAATCCAACGGCGCCAACTCCACCGCCCGCCGCAACCACGGCAGCGCCAAATCCGCCTTCTTCTGGCGCACATACAGCAGCCCCGCCGCCAGCGCCACGTCCCCATCCGTGTGCCCCCGCTTCACGGCGGAATCCAACGCCACCAACCCCTCCCGCAACCGCTTCAAACTCCGCGTCTTCTCCGCGCTCTGCAAATACCCCAGGGCCAGATTCCGCGTCGCCACCTCCTCCGCCGGCTCCCGCCACGCACGCAACAACTCCCCCCGGTCCAAAAACTTCTGCTCACTCTTCGCCGTCCGGATCCAATGGTCCGTCCGCGACGTGTGGCTCCCATCCCACGGCCGCTGCTTCGGCATGTGACAACCCACACAATCCGCCCCCGCCTTCTTCCGATGCGCGTCCATCGACGTGTGGCACCCCAAACACTTCTCCCGCACATCCACCTTCGCACCATGCGAATCGTGGCACGTCCCGCACCACACCGGCTTGCACTTACTCTCCGCCCACTCCTCAGAATGACTATTCACCCGCAACACCGTGTCTTCCGAGTTCCGCCGTGAAACATAAATGGTGAACACATCCTCCATCGCCATCCCCGCCCGGAAATCGGAAATCTTCTTCCCCGGATTGGCCACCCGCGCCTCCCCCGGCAAATGACACGATTCACAAACCGCGTCCCGCTTCGCCGCTGCCAACCGAACGGGATTCACCACATTCCCCGCAACTCCAGAAGCCAAATGCGCCGACATATCCCCGTGGCACCGCTCACATCCAATCGCCGCCTGCGTCATCTCCCCAAACCGGTTCTGCGATCCCTCCACCGCCTCCACCCGCCCCGCATGACACTGCAAACACTCCCCCGAAACCGGCCGGTAAAACGTAGGATTCGCGTCGATCACATACCCCGGCGCCATGTCCCAAATCATCCGATTCGCAAACCACGCCAACGGCGAGATAAAAAGCGAATCCCCCAACCGCACCACAAAATTCTTCGCCTCCCGACCCGACCCAATCCCCCACTCCACCTCATACGACTCCACCGCCCCCTTCATCTCCATGAAGTGCGTCATCTTTCCCTGGCCCCACGTCACGCCCATCCGCCGCCCCGAAAACTCGTGAAACCACTGCCGCTGCGGCTGCACCTCCGCCCGCGGTTTCCCCACGCTCCGCGCCTTCCCCGTGCGCGCGTACGACTCCACGATAGACTGGTGGCAGCTAACACAGCGCGGGTCGGCCACAACCGCCACCGCGGACAGCAAAAAGAGCACGCGGAGCATCTCTGGTCATTAGACACCGGATGCGTCCAAAACGCCAATTATGGTATTCTCTATCGAGAACAGGGAGATTTGAATTGCTGCAAGATCCAAACCTCGTAACCAGGCAGGAAGTCGAAGCTAATTTCGACTCGACCGTTCGCGAGGACATTGAAAAGTTCCGGGAAGCCGCCAAGACCTACATCGCCGGCGAATTGACCGATGATCAGTTCCGCGCCCAGCGCCTGCGCCGCGGTGTCTATTCCCAACGCCAGCCCGGCGTCCACATGATCCGCACGAAGATCCCAGGTGGCATCCTCACCGCCGATCAGATGGACAATCTGGCCGAAGTCGCCGACACCTTCGCCGAAGGCAAAGGCCACCTCACCACGCGGCAGAACATGCAGTATCACTTCATCCCGCTGCCCCAGGTTGCCGATCTGCTCCACAAGCTCGCCGACGCCCGGCTCACCACCCGCGAAGCCTGCTACAACACGGTTCGCAACGTCACCGCCAGCCCCCTCTCCGGCCTCCTCGCCGATGAAGCCTTCGACGTCCAACCGCACGTCCGCGCCGTCTCGCTCGCCTTCCTCCACAACGAACTCACCGACAGTCTGCCCCGCAAGTTCAAGATCGCCTTCTTCAGCGGCGGCAAGCAGGACGACATGGCCCTCGCCATCCACGATTTCGGCGCCACCGCCGTCATCCGCGATGGCAAGCGCGGCTTCCGCACCGTCATCGGCGGCGGCCTGGGCCCGCTGCCCAACGAAGCGGCTCTGCTCGACGAATTCCTTCCCGAAGAACAGCTCGTGCCCCGCATTGAAGCGGTCATTATGCTGTTCAGCCAGTACGGCAACCGCGGCAACAAAAACAAGGCGCGCCTCAAATTCGTCCTCCGCGAACGCGGCTTTGAATGGGTCAAACAGACCATCGAGGCCAACTACGCCGGCATCCTCGCCAACGGCGGCACCCTCACCCCGCAGATCGTCCCCGAAAACTTCGGCGGCTTCCAATCCGTCACCCCGGCCCTGGGCGATGGCGGCCAACTGCCCGTCCTCGGCGCCACCCCGGTCGACCCCGAATTCGACCGCTGGCTCGAATCGAACGTCCGCGAACAGAAGCAGCCCGGCTACGCCGTCGTCACCATCCGTGTCCCCCAAGGCAACATGGTGGCCACCGAGATGCGCGCCCTCGCCCAACTCTCCCGCGACGCCGGTGACTCTATCGTCCGCGTCGATATCGACCAGAACATTCATCTCGCCTTCATCCCCGTCAACAACCTCCGCCGCGTCTTCGCCGCCCTCCAAACGGCTGGCCTCGCCGCCTCCGGCGCCGGCGAACTGGTCGATACCGTCTCCTGCCCCGGCGCCTACTCCTGCAACCTCGCGCTCACCAAGTCGATGAACCTCGCCGCCGCCATGAGCGAAGCGGTTTCGAGCTACACCGATAAACAGGTGCGCGGCCTCTCCGTGAAGGTCTCCGGCTGCCCCAACTCCTGCGGCCAGCACTGGATCGGCAGCCTCGGCTTCTACGGCAATTCCCGCAAGGTCGATGGCAAGGAAGTGCCGTTCTACATGATGATGCTCGGCGGTGGCTACGACGGCGAAGGCATGCTTCGCTTCGGCCTCGCCATCTCCAGCCTGCCTGCCAAGCTCGCCCCCGTCGCCGCCCGTCGCGTTCTCGATCACTTCATCGTCAACCGCGAGGAAGGCGAGTCCTTCCGCGACTACGTGCTGCGCAACAAAGTCGCCTTCTTCAAGACCATGCTTGCCGATCTCGCCAAGCCCACCGAATACAGCGACGAATGGTTCATGGACTGGGGCGATAGCGAAAACTACAGCCTGCAACTTGGCCGCGGCGAGTGCGCCAGCTAACCACTTTCCCCTAAAGCAAACTAGACACCGGGCGTTCCTTACCAAGGAAACGCCCGGTTCTTTTTTTGGGGGGGCCCCCACCTGCTATGCTCGGCCCATGGCACAACCAGATACTCCAAACTTCTCGCCGGTCGCCCGCGTCCTGTTTGGGGTCGTCGCTTTCGTGGTCATCGGATCGCTCCTTCGCTACCTGGGGGTGATCTAAGGGGCCGCTTGACGGACCTGCGAATGCAACCGCCAATACCCTTGCGGTATACTGACAGAAGTGTGCATTTGCCGCTACCACCGGCAGCAATGAGTGCGGGAGTAACTCAGTGGTAGAGTCTCAGCCTTCCAAGCTGTTGGTCGCCAGTTCGATCCTGGTCTCCCGCTCCAAGAATTCAAAAAAGGCCTGCGCAAGCGGGCCTTTTCAAATATTGGACCGTGGAGGCAACAACCAGTGCTGATCCGATCCCGGCCGTCGCTCCTGATCGCCCTGCTCATCCTGGCATCCAAGGCCATTCAAATTGCCATCGACTCCCAGGTGATGCTGTTCACCGATTCCGCCATGCTCCTGTTCGGCGCCGCTCGCATGTTCTTCTACCCCGAGCGATCGTTCGTCTACGGCTGGTTTCTGCGCTACTGTTGCCTGCCGACCCACTCTCTGGATCTGCTCGTCTATCTGCAGGCGCTCATGGGCGCCCTCGCCGCCTGGCTCCTCGCCTTCAGCCTCCATCGCTACCTCGGCGTCCGTTGGTCCATCGCCGGCGCCGCCGCGCTCCTCTTCGCCTGGGACCCGTCGCAGATCCTCCATGAACGCATGGTGATGACGGAGACCTCCGCCGGCGTCGTCGCCGCGCTCTTTCTCACCGCCGCCCTGGCCTATCTCGACAGGCCCCGGCTCGCCCTGTTCCTCCCGCTCGCCTTCTTCGCCGTCGGCCTCACCAGTCTGCGCGTCGTCTACGTCCCGCTCATCGCCATGGCCGCCGTCGTCATCCCCTTGGCGGCCCGCAACCGCGGGTGGCGTCAGCCCCTCATCGCACTCCTCGTCAGCCTCGCCGCCTTCGGCACCGGGCAAAACGCCTTTCGCCATCTCACCGGTCGCATCGGGGGGCGCGAACCCGCCTACCACTACGCCACCGGCCGCTTCCTGGCGGGCAATATCGCCCCGCTACTCCGCCCGGAAGATACTGGCGATCCCCTTGTCGCCGCCGTGCTCACCCAGGCCCAGTCCGCCGGCCATCCCTTGCCCGACTTCGGATCCACAAACCGCAACCATCAGCTGTGGCACGAGGGCGGGCTCATCCTCCGCCTCGTCGCTCTATACAACGGCAATGTCGATCGCGCCGAAATCGAAGCCCGCAAACTCGCCGCCAACGCCATCCGCCGCGATCCCATCGGCTTCCTGAAATTGGGCCTCTACACCTGGTGGGAATACCCGGTCGCCTTCGCGTCCGGCTTCCAGGCCGTCGCCCGCATCGAACAGGGCGCCTCCCCCACGGAGCAGCCCTGGCCCCGGGACTGGGTCGCCGTTAC
>CAMATG010000531.1 GCA_945860645.1 Candidatus Sulfopaludibacter sp. SbA3
GTGCCACACGCGGTTCACCATGACGCGGGCGGTAAGGGGATTCGTGGGGCTGCCGAGCCAGTTAGCGAGCGCCGTGCGGCGGCCGTGGGAGACGTCGGCATCGGAGGGGTCGAGGATGGAAAGGAAGCCGGGGGCGACTTCGTCCATGGGGGCTTCGAAGTTGCCGCTCTTCAGCACGTGGGTCTTGGGCGCGCCGGTGGAGAGATCGGCCAGCGACTGGGCCATCGGCGGCTCGGCGGGCTTGATCGCGTCGAAGCCGGCGAGCTCCTTCTTCAGCTCGGCGAAACGCTTGGCTTCGGCGCCTTTGAGCGCGGCGGCGCACTCGGCGTCAGTGAACGTGACCTGGGCCTTGGCCTTGACGAACATGTGCCATTGGAGCGGGGAGCGCTTGGCAGGTTCCATCGTGATGGTCTCCTGGATTTCCTCAGGAAAACGAGAGAGGCGGTCGTCGAACTTCTTCTTGCGGGGCACGCCGAGCAGGGTCTGCATCTCGGCGCGGATGGCGGCGGTTTTCGATTCCCACTCGGCCTTCTGGGCCTTGTAGGCATCGAGTTCGGGGCCGGGCATGAGGATGCGTTCGTCGTCGATGACAGTGTTGGCGTAGAAGGCCTGCAGGCGGTAGTAGTCCTTGTGGAGGATGGGGTCGAATTTATGGTCGTGGCACTTGGCGCAGCCGTAGGTGAGTCCGAGGAAGACGGAGCCGGTGGTGTCGGTGATGTCGAAGAGCAGCTCCTGGCGGCGCTGGCGGATGTTGGCGGCGTTGGACTCGTCGGGGAAGTGGCGGTTGAAACCGACGGCGACTTTGGCGTCGAGGTCGTTGGGGTAGAGCTCGTCGCCGGCGATCTGTTCCTTGACGAAGCGGTCGTAGGGCTTGTCGGCGTTGAAGCTCTTGATGACGTAGTCGCGGTAGCGCCAGACATTGGGGCGGGTCTCGTCGGCCTTGAAGCCTTCGGAGTCGGCATAGCGGGCGAGGTCGAGCCAATGGCGGGCCCAGCGCTCGCCGTATTGGGGCGAGGCGAGGAGCTGGTCGATGACCTTCTCAAAGGCATTGGGCGCCGAATCGTTTAGGAACGCCTGGGTCTGTTCGGGCGTAGGGGGCAGGCCGGTGAGGACGAGCGTGGCGCGGCGGAGGAGGGTGACTTTGTCGGCCTTGGGATTGGGCGTGACGCCCTTTTCGGCCATCTTGGCGAGGAGCAGCGAATCGATGGTTGCGCCCGGCGTGGCTTTGACGGGCTGGAAGGCCCACCACTTTTTCTGTATGGGCGAGAACTCCTTCTTCTGGCCGGTTTCGGCGAAGGCGGCGGCGAGGGCACCGGCGAGGAGGAGGGCAGCGAAAAGGCGCATAGATACACGTCCCCTTAGGAGGTAGGAGTGACTCAAATATATCAGTTCGGTTTGGGGGGCCGGGCAACGAGGGCGAGCGCCGTGAGGCCGAGGACGGTGAGCAGAATCGATGACGGTTCCGGCACCGACGAGTCAAGCGTGTTGAAAGTGATGTTATCGATGCCTACCCAGTCGAAGAAGTCGCCCGGCGTGATGATCGCGGAGGTGATGGGGCCGAGGCCGGAGAGCGAGAGTCGCCGCTGGCCTGTGGAGGGAGCGACGGCGGTGGCGAGCAGCGTGGCGCCGTTGTAGGCGTACAGTCGGGCGCTGGAGGCGGTGGCGATGCCGGCGAAATCGGCCTGAATGAGATCGACGCCGGTGGCAAAGGAGATCTGGAAGCTGGCGTCGCCGTCTTCACCGAGCCAGCCACTGAAGCTGTGGAGCACGTTGCCGGTAACGAGCGACGGAGCGCCGAGGCCGCCGACATCGGAGCCGGCAGAGCTGACGATTTTCATGTCCGTATTCGAAGCCCAACTGCCGCTAGGCCCGCCGACGCCGGAGAAAGCGTTGGCCAGAAACGTGGCGCCAGTGGCGGCGGCGTATTGGTTGGAGAGAGTGACCCCGGGGGCGAGGCCGCCAATAGGATCGCCGGCGTCGAAGGTGATGGTGAAGATAGCCGCGGAAGCGGGCATTGCCAGCACGAGGGCCAGAGCGGCCGCGCCGAGGTGAGAGGAAAGGGAGATGTTCTGCATCCTTAAACTGCGGGCGGAGGGGTGTAGAGGCACGCAATTGGTGTCGCTCAGTGTATCAGAGCGTGGGGGCGGGATAGTCTCCAGTGACGGCAGCCGCACGCGTTCGCGGAACGAGCGCGCTGGGGCACGAATTCGAGACGATGGGTGAAACTGGCGTGAGGCTATACCTGGATGCGCCGGAGCTCTAGGAGTGTGACGCGGTGCTTGTGGCCGAGGAGGAGGACGGGTTCGGTTGCGACCGGTCGCCGTTCTATTCCGGGGACGGCGGGCAGTCCCGCGATCCGGGTTGGGCGGATGGAGTGGCGAGCGGCGCTGAGGCGGTGCCACACGATTTCGGCGAGCTATATCAGTGCGGAGGAATTTGCGCAGCGGCCAGAGCGGTTGCGATCCTTAGAGGCCAAACCAACGGTGAAGAATGGACGAGGTCGGATTCACTTAGCGAATTGGGACAGTTCGCAACCTTCCATACGGAGGACAAGGGGCGCATCAACAAGCGGCTGGAGAAGCGGGCGGCGCCAGGTCCGCCCGCTTCCGAAGCGATTACGGCAGCTTGGAATCGCCCATGAGGAAGGTGTCGACGCCGCGGGCGGCTTTGCGGCCTTCGGCGATCGCCCAGACTACCAGCGACTGGCCGCGGCGCATGTCGCCCGCTGCAAACACTCCCGTTACCGAGGACATGTAGTGATCGTCCGTCTTGACGTTGCCGCGGTTGTCGAGATCCACGCCTAAATCAGATAGCAGGCCGGGCTTTACCGGGCCGGTGAAGCCCATGGCGAGGAGGACAAGATCCGCTTTGAACTCCTGCTCGCTGCCGGGGATGGGCGTGAAGGTCGGCGGGGGGCCGACGCGCACCGTTTTCAGGGCTTTCACGTTGCCGTTGCCGTCCTCTACGAATTCCTTCGTAGAGATAGCGAACTCGCGGATGCCGCCTTCTTCGTGGGCGCTTTCGGTACGGAGCATCACGGGCCACAAGGGCCAGGGAGTTGTGGTGCTGCGCTCGGCCGGGGGCTGGGGCATCAGTTCGAACTGGTGCACGCTGGCGCACTTGTGACGGTGAGAGGTGCCGAGACAGTCGGCGCCAGTGTCGCCGCCGCCGATGATGATGACGTGCTTGTCCGTCGCCATAATCTGGTTTTCGACCAGGTCGCCCGCCACTTTGTGATTCTGCTGGGGCAGGAACTCCATGGCGTAATGAATCCCATTCAAATTGCGGCCGGGGACGGGCAGATCGCGCGAGGCTTCGGCGCCTCCGGCGACCAGGATGGCATCGAACTTTGCCCTCAGATCTTCGACAGAGACGTTGCCGCCGACATTGGCGTTGACGACGAACTCCACGCCTTCTGCCTCCATCTGCTGAGTACGCCGGTCGATGTGGTGCTTCTCCATCTTGAAGTCCGGAATGCCGTAGCGGAGGAGGCCGCCGACGCGGTCCGCCTTCTCGTAGACGACCACCGTGTGGCCGGCACGATTGAGTTGCTGGGCGGCGGCGAGGCCGGCGGGGCCGGAGCCGACGACGGCGACGCGCTTGCCGGTGCGGACTTCGGGCGGCTCGGGTTTGATCCAGCCTTGTTCGAAGGCGTAATCGATGATGGAGCGCTCGATCAATTTGATGGCGACGGGCGGCTCATTGATGCCGAGCACGCAGGCAGCTTCGCACGGTGCGGGGCAGACGCGGCCGGTGAATTCGGGGAAGTTATTCGTCGAGTGGAGGGTGCGGATGGCGTCCTTCCAACGGTCGCGGAAGGCCAGATCGTTCCAATCCGGAATGATGTTGTTGAGCGGGCAACCGGTGTGGCAGAAGGGCACGCCGCAGTCCATGCAGCGAGCGCCCTGGGTGCGCACTTTGTCGTAGCTGAACGGCTGGTAGATTTCGAACCAGTCGTTGACCCGCTCTTCGACCGGCCGGCGCGAAGCGACTTCGCGCTGGAACTCCATGAACCCGGTAACCTTACCCATGCAACACCTGCTCTCCCTGCGACGAGGCTACGAAATACGGTTGTTCGCGCTTGGCGACACCCAGCACGCGCTTGTACTCGTGCGGGAAGACTTTGACGAATTTGTCGAGCAGGTCGCCCCAATTTTCGAGGACCCACTTGCCGCGGCGGCTACCGGTGAACTGCACGTGGCGTTCGATCAGGTTGCGGAGCGCGTTGATGTCTTCGATGCTCTCCACCGGTTCCAGGTCGACACCGGCGCGGTTGCAGCGGTTGCGGCAGAACTCGCCGGATTCATCAAGCACGTAGGCGATACCACCACTCATGCCGGCGGCAAAGTTCTTGCCGGTTTCGCCGAGGATGGCGACCAACCCGTTGGTCATGTATTCGCAGCCGTGGTCGCCCACGCCTTCGACGACCGCGGTGGCGCCGGAGTTACGGACGGCGAAGCGTTCGCCGGCCATGCCGTTGAAGAAGGCCTCGCCGGAGGTGGCGCCGTAGAGGACGACGTTGCCGATGAGGATGTTGTGTTCGGGCACGAAGAGGGCGTTTTTGGGCGGGTAGACGACAACCTGGCCGCCGCTCAGGCCCTTGCCGACGTAATCGTTCGCATCGCCTTCGAGTTCCAGGCTGATACCGTTCGCCAGGAACGCGCCAAAGCTCTGTCCGGCGGAGCCGTTGAACTTGATCTTGATGGTATCGGCCGGGAGCCCTTCGGAGCCGTAGCGCTTGGCCACTTCACCGGACAGCATGGCGCCGACGGTGCGGTGGACGTTGCGGATGGGCATCTTGAACTCGACGGGCGTCTGGTGTTCGAGCGCGTCCTGCGCGAGTTCGATGATCTTGTGATCGAGCGCCTCTTCCAGGCCGTGATCCTGCGAGGTGACGCAGCGGCGGAAGACCTTCTTCGGCACCGGCGGGTTGAAAAGCATCGAGGAAAGATCGAGCCCCTTGGCCTTCCAGTGATCCTTGACGTCGCGCATCTCCAGCATGTCGACGCGGCCGACCATTTCATCGAACGTCCGGAAGCCGAGCTGCGCCATGATTTCGCGAACTTCTT
>CAMATG010000532.1 GCA_945860645.1 Candidatus Sulfopaludibacter sp. SbA3
CTTCTCCTCGCGTTCGCCGTCGCGCCGCCCTTCCCCGGCTTCCCGAGCGCCGCGATCGCCAATGACAAGATAACCGTCAAGCTTTATCTGCCGGACGCCCATACCGGTTACTACCGGGGCACGCGTTTCGATTGGTCCGGACAAATCGGAAGCCTGAAAACGTCAAAACATGAGTACTTCGGCCAGTGGTTCGAGAAGTACGATCCGAAGCTACATGACTCGATTCAGGGGCCGGTGGAGGAGTTCGACGAGTTGGGGTTCGCGGATGCCGTGGCCGGCGGGCCGTTTCTGCGTGTGGGAATTGGCGTGGTGGTGAAGCCCGACGCCAAGCCCTACGACCGCTTTCGCACCTATGAAATTGCCGACCCCGGACATTGGACCGTGAAAAAGGCGAAGGACCGAATCACGATGACGCACACCGTCAACGGTGCCGGCTTCGCCTACCGCTACACCAAAACAGTGCGCCTGCAAGGATCGGAGATGTCTATCGATCACGAACTGCGGAACACCGGCGTTAAAGAGATGAAGATGACGCAGTATAACCACCAGTTCTTCGTGATGGACGGCAAGCCCACGGGCCCCGAAACGCAGGTGACGTTTCCGTTCCCGCTACAAGCCAGGCGCCTGCCAGCCGCTGCCTTGGCGCTCCTGAAAGGCGGAGACATCGAATACAAACGAGAATTGCAGAAAGGCGAAAGCGTCTTCGGAACATTCGAAGGCGCGCCGGCCGCCGGCTACGACATCCGCGTAGGTCGCCGCGACACCGGCGCGCAAGTCCGCATTCGCGGCGACCGGCCCATCGACAGCCTCGTTTTCTGGTCCATCCGCTCCACGGTCTGTCCCGAGCCCTATGTCCGCGTCGATACTGCCCCCGGCAAGAAGACGCGCTGGACCTACCGCTACACCTTCGAGTAGCTTCTACTGCGGCGCCGGCAGTTTGAGCTGTTTCGTTTCCATCGCCGACTCCTTCAACTCGATCTTCTCCGCCCTGCCATCGAGTGTTTTCAGAAAGTCTGGATCGGCCTCTTCTCCAAACTCGAGATCCATAGCGGCGAGCAGGTAGTACTCACCCGGCGCCCGGCTTTTGAAGGAAAAGCCGCCTGTCTGATCAGTCTGCACCCGAGACCACAGATCCTGCCGCTTTCGCTTTTCCTCGGAAACTGGAATCAGGACGACAGTCGCCGCGTTGGCCGGCAAACCTTTGGCATCCACCACCTTCCCCTGCACTTGCGCCGCCTTCGGGCTCAGCACGAGTTCGAGCGCAGCGTTATCCGCCGTTGACAGATCGAAGGTATCCGCCAGGAGATCAACCTCCCCATGTCGCGCCGATTTCAAATAGTAACCGTCAGGCAGTCGCGCCATGGTAACCCATGCCTTCGCCCGCAAGGCATTCTTCATCGTGAAGGTGCCGTCCGGCTTCACCGTTGCCATTGCGGATGACATCATCATCTGCTGTGGTTGAGCCGGGCGTAAATAGACCATCAGGCCATCCAGGGCGGGCGCCGTCTCTCCCTCGCCGCGAACGGTTCCTGTAACTGCCGGCCCGGGAGTGAAGGACAACGTTCCCACCTCCACATTCGTGTTGGTTACGTCGACCGGCGCATGCAAGGACATTTGCAACTCCGGCGTGAAGTAATGTGCAACTACATCATAAGCACCGGGTTGAACGCCTCGAATGACGAATTTGCCTGTCGGGCCCGGCATGGCACTCATCCCACGATCGAAGTTCTGTATATTGTCCCGCCTGGTTAGCATGATCTGCACCGGGGGCCTCCCGCCGCCGGGAATAACGAGTTGACCGCTCACTCGGAATGTTCGGGTCCGCAGGAGTTTCACGTCCAGACCCTGCATTCGCGAGCCTTGGGCGACTTCAATTTGAACGGCCGAGGCAGGGCTATTCACACCCGGATAGTAAGTAGCGGAGTAGCCCTCTTCCGCTCCTGAAGCATCGGCTCGAATCCCCGCTCCCGACATCATGTAGTTCGGACGGCTGGTCGCGCTCAGATAGTACTTACCGGGGGCGACGCTGAATATCCGGTATTCGCCGAGATCATTGGTGGTAGCGCTCGAAAACCCCAGTAGCTGGCGGCTTCCCTGCAGATATCGAAAGCGCATCAATTGTACGTGCGCGTGGGCGATCGGGTCGCCGTCCTCATCCACGATTCGTCCCGTGAGTACGGCATGCGGAATCAACTTGAATTCCAGCTGCGAGAGCTTCTGCGCTTTCTCTAGTTTTAATTGCGTGCCCGACCCGAATCCCTGCCGGTTGCTGGCGCCGAATTCCCGCCCGACGTAACCGGTACGATTCGCCATCAGGCGATATTCTCCCGGCTCGACGCCGCTGAAAACGAAGGCCCCATCGCCATTGGTATCTGCGTTTAATGGCTCGGTAGGAGTCCGCTGTTGCACAGACATCAGTTGCAGCGAGGCCTTCCGCAACGGTTGGCCAGTCACCGCATCACGAACGATTCCACTAACGGTACACAACTCCTCTGGCTTATATTCAACCGGCGCTGCCTCCGGGCGAACTTGCCTTGGTAGAGCGGATCCCACAACTTGCGAAAACACCGCGGTGGAAAGACACACAAGGGCCGTAAGTGTTCTAAGGAGCATAGTACCTTGCGGTAAGATACCGCTTTCCAACGCGGAATAAAAGACCCTCGCCCTCGATGTTACCCGCGTTTCCGAAGGAAGGCCAACGTCGTCAATCCGGCACCGAACATAAGCCACGTAGCGGGCTCCGGGACACCGCCGCTGGTACCGGCCCTACACATCGAGTTGTACGATTTGCCAGAAGAAAGAACGGCCGCGCGTCCGCCAAAAAACTTCAATTGCTTACCGGTTTTGAGGAAGTCCATCGTCGCCGGTGGCAAGTCGCACACGCCCTGGCTCGCGCTCGACGTGGCCACACAGGATTCCCCCGTTCGGCGGATTGTAAGTGACGACCGGCTGACCCGTATGCCTGGCGGTGCACCGTCACGTCGTACGAGGCGGTGCGGGACCAGTTGTATTAGTTGAACGAACGGTCCAGATTGGGAGATGGGGGCGCGGTGTTGCGGAGGTGGGCGAGGAGGAACTGATGGTTCGAACGCTGGTGGTTTGGGTTGTCCTGATGCTGGCCGAAATTGTCCATGGGACGCTTCGGGAGTTTTATTTAAAGCCGCTGATTGGGGATTTCCGGGCGCGGCAGGTGGCGGTGTTCACGGGGTCGTGCTTGTTGTTCGGGATCACTTGTTGGCTGGTGCGGTGTATGCGGGCGGAGGGGCGGCTGTTGCTGGTGGGGACGGCCTGGGTGGTGCTGACGGTGGCGTTTGAAGTGGGAGCGGGGCGGTGGCTGGCGGGGCGGAGTTGGGAGGCCGTCGGGGCGGACTTTGCGTTGTGGCGGGGCGGTTTGCTGCCGCTGGGTTTGGTGGTTTTGTGGCTGTCCCCGTTGGTGGCGGCGCGGTTGCGGCGGTAGGATTGTGGGATGCGATTTTTGCTTCTGATGGTTGGGGTTTGCGCGTTGGGTCAGTCGTGGCCGGATTATGGCGGGGGACCGGATGCGGCGCAGTATTCGCCGTTGACGCAGATTAACCGGACGAACGTGGCGAAGTTGCAGCGGGCGTGGACGTATCCGACGGGGGATTCGAACAAGTACTTTTTTAACCCGTTGATGGTGGACGGGACGCTGTACGTGATGGCGAAGGGGAACTCGATCGTCGCGCTGGACGCGGCGACGGGGAAGGAGAAATGGGCGTTTTCGCCGGGCTCCGATATTAAAGTCATTACGAATCGCGGGTTGAATTATTGGGAGAGCAAAGACCGGAAAGAACGGCGGTTGTTGTATTGCGCCAACCACCGGTTGCGGGCGCTGGATGTGCTGACGGGGAAGGCGGTGCCTGGGTTTGACGTGAATCTAAAAGAGGGCCTGGACCGGGACCCGGCGACGATTTCGCTGGTGCAATCGACGACGCCGGGGCGGGTGTTTGAAGACCTGCTGATTTTGGGGTCGGCGACGAACCAGGGGTATGGGTCGGCTCCGGGGGATATTCGGGCGTTCAACGTGCGGACGGGGAAGCTGGTTTGGCAGTTTCACACGGTTCCGCGGCCGGGCGAGTTCGGGTATGAAACGTGGCCGAAAGATGCGTGGAAGACTGTGGGCGGGGCGAATGTGTGGGGGGAGATGTCGCTCGATGTGAAGCGCGGGATTCTGTATGCGCCGACGGCTTCGGCGAAGTACAACTTCTACGGGGCGGACCGGGCGGGGGCGAATTTGTTTAGTGACTCGCTGTTGGCGCTGGATGCGCGAACGGGGAAGCGGATTTGGCATTTCCAGATGGTGCACCACGACATTTGGGATTACGATGACGCGACGGCACCGAAATTGATCACCGTGAAGCATGACGGCAAGACCATCGACGCCGTGGCGCATGTGACCAAGCAGGGGTTCATCTGGGTGTTCAACCGGGTGACGGGTGAGCCGTTGTGGCCGATTGAAGAGCGGCCCGTGCCGAAGACCGATATGCCGAATGAGAAGACGTGGCCGACGCAGCCGTTCCCCACCAAGCCGCCACCGTTTGCGCGGCAGAAGTTTACGGTTGACGATTTGAGTCCGTATTTGAGCCCGGAGGATCGGGCGAAGTTCCGGGACGATATTTTGTCGGCTCGGAATGAGGGACTTTTCACGCCGCCGGGGACGCGGAACACGATTCAAATGCCGGGGAACAATGGCGGGGCGAATTGGAGCGGAGCGGCGGTGGAGCCGGGGCGAGGGATGTTGTATGTCGTTTCGAAAGACCTGCCGGCGATGTTGAAGCTGGAACCGGAGGGGACGGCGAAGAGCGGGTTCAATGACTCGGCCGAGCAGCGGGGACAGTCGTTGTACCAGGTGCATTGTTTGAACTGCCATAAGGCCGACCGGCGCGGGGCGCCACCGGCGATGCCGGGGTTGGATGACATCGCGGTGCGGATGCCGCGGGAGAAGATTGTCAACGCCATTCGGCAGGGCGTGGGGCCGATGCCTGGGTATCCGAAGTTGAAGGATACGGAGGTGGATGAGTTGATTGCGTATCTGTACAAC
>CAMATG010000533.1 GCA_945860645.1 Candidatus Sulfopaludibacter sp. SbA3
AACGCCTCCCAAATCGTCTCCTCAAACTTCGCCGGCAGCGCCGTCTCCAAACACACCAACGGCACTCCCTCCTCGCGAAATTCCATCCCCACCTTCAACCCATCGGCCGTATGCGGATCCACCGTCACCCCATACTTCTCCCAAGCCCCCCGAATCGTAGCCACTCGATCCGCATGCGTGCTCGCCCCGCTCACAAACCCATACTGCCCAATCCCCGCCCACTCCGCCGTCCCCCGCAAATCAAAAGCGCTCTGCGAAGAAACCTCCCGCCACAACCCCTTCACCCGCTCCGCATCCCGCCCCATCAGGTCAAACACAAACCGCTCAAAATTCGAAGCCCGCGAAATATCCATCGATGGGCTCGAGGTCTGCCGCGTCTCCGCCGTCCCCCGAGGCCGATACACCCCCGTCCGGAAAAACTCATCCAACACATCGTTTTCATTAGTCGCCAAGATCAACCGCCGCACCGGCAGCCCCATCATCCGCGCAATATGCCCCGCGCAAATATTCCCAAAATTCCCCGACGGCACCGCAAAGCTAACCGGCGCCCCCACCTCCGGCGCCACCGCGAAGTAGCCCTTAAAGTAATAGACAACCTGCGCCACCACCCGCGCCCAGTTAATCGAATTCACCGTCCCAATCCGAAACTCGCGCTTAAATGACAAATCGTTCGACACCGCCTTCACCACATCCTGGCAGTCATCAAACACACCCCGCACGGCCAGGTTATGGATGTTCTCATCGGCCAGCGAAAACATCTGCGCCGTCTGAAACGCGCTCATCTTCCCATACGGCGACAGCATGAAAACGCGGATCCCGCGCTTCCCCCGCATCGCATACTCAGCCGACGATCCCGTGTCCCCGCTCGTCGCCCCCAGAATATTCAGCGTCTCCCCGTCTTCCTCCAACGCCCATTCGAACAGGTTGCCCAACAGCTGCATCGCCATGTCCTTGAACGCCAGCGTGGGCCCGTTCGACAGCGCCAGCAAATGCACCCCCGGCTCCAACGTCCGCACCGGCGTAATCTCCCCGGCGTCTTCCCCCGCGCGCCCATTCGAATACACTTCCGCCGTATACGTCTTCTCCACCAACCCGCGCAGCACGCCCTCCGGCACATCCCCGGCAAACAACCGCAGCACCGCGAACGCCAGCTCGCGGTAGTTCATCCCCCGCATCGCCTCCAGCTCCGCCGCCCCCAGCCGCGGATACTCCACCGGCATCGCCAATCCGCCATCGGCCATCAGCCCGCCCAACAATATCTCCCGGAATCCACTGCCCCGGTCTTCTCCCCGCGTGCTCACGTATCGCATGAACTTTCAGGCTACCAGTTCACCCCCCACCCCAACTACCCGGCGTCTTTCTTCCCCCATTACACACTCGCCGCCCCGGCCTCCCCACGCGCGTCCCGCACGATTACACCCTCGTCGAAACAGTATGGGGCCCGCCACCGCGGCGGCGAATGGTGATTCGCGAATCTGCCGGAGTCGCATCGCAACGGACCCCGTACGTGCGAAAACCGGCAGTCGCGCCATGGGCACAAATTCGAAGGCGCTCCGGGCTAGCCCAAGGCTCTTGCCACCGGCGAGCGAGCGGGACTTCCAGGAGGTGCAGCCGTTTACCGCTCCGCGAGCTCGACCGAGGATTCCAGATCAGCCGCCGCTCAACGGACCGCCAGCCCGCACGTCAGGCAAACAATCTTGCCGCCCTCCTCCGCGAACTGGTGGTCGATAACGACGGGATCCGGCAATCCCGTTCTGTCGAAGTTGCCATCCACTTTCGCCGAGACAATCGTTGCACCGTCGCGCTCTGCAACTGCAATCACCTCAAGTGTGACTTGCGCCTCGAAAATGTCACTGTCGCCCCACGCCTGGATCGCGGCAAGCCCGCGAAACTCCCGGCCGTTGTCGCTGACTACGGCGTCGTCGGCGAACAGGGAAATGAACGCGCCCGTATCGTGGTCATTGATCGCGCGAACGTAAGCGGCCGCAATGGCAGGTATCTGATTCGTCATGATTTCGTATCTCCTTTTCTCTCTCTTGTGGGCTCGCAACGGACGCCGCCCGGTCCGATCTCTCAAACCGTCGGAATCGTCCCGCCGTCGATTACATATTCGCTTCCGGTGATGGCCGACGCCCTGTCCGACGCCAGGAACGCAATGAGTTCCGCGACCTCGCTGGGACGCGCCGGACGCCCCAGCGGGATCCCGCCCAGGGAGTTCATCAACCCGGCGCGCGCTGTGGTCGTGTCGGTGCCAGCCTCCGCCGCTATCCGCTCCACCAGTCCGACGGCGGCCTCCGTCTCCGTATATCCCGGCGCCACGGAATTCACACGGATACCCCGCGGGCTAGTCTCCTTGGAAAGGCCCTTGCTGTAATTGCTGAGCGCCGCCTTCGCGGCCGCGTAAGCCAACGTCGCCTCGAAGAGCGGGAGCGTCCGTTGAATCGACGATACGTGAACAATGACCCCCGAGCCCTGCGCGAACATCGACGGCAGGAACCCGCGATCCAGCCGCACCGCCGACATCACGTTCAAATCGAACGCCTCTCGCCATTGGTCGTCGGTCAGACCCAGCACGCCTCCTCCGGGCGCCGTGGAGCCGCCAACTGAATTGATGAGGATGTCGAGACCGCCGAACCGCTCGAACGTGTCCGCAATAACCTTCTCTGCGCCCTCCCGCGTGCTGACATCCGCCTGGATGAAATGAACGGAGGAATCGCCATCGGGGACGGATCGGGCTGTCGTCAAAACCCGTGCGCCGCCCGCGGCCAGGCGCTTCACAGTTGCCGCGCCAATCCCCTTCGTCCCGCCGGTTACCAGAACTCGTTTCCCAGCGAACTCGGCCATCTCGCTCGACGGCTGCTCTGTCGTCATGAACACCTCCAGTTGTTTCTCAAAGCGTGTGCCGCTCAGATAAATGAAGTGTACGGGCTTTAGTCTCTTTAGTAAAGTAGGTTCTTAAAGGAAAGTTGCTTTATACTTTGAAAGTATGCAGAAACAAAAGCAAGCTGCTGTTGACAATTCCCACGAGCCGCTCTCCAGGCTCTTGGGAATCCTGGCCAGCCCATGGACCATGCTTCTTCTGCATGGGCTGCACATTGAGGGGCCCATGCGATTTGGGGAACTCAAACGGTGGCTCGGTACGATCTCTACCAAGACCCTCACCGAGCGACTGCGGATGCTGGAGGCCGAGGGGTGGGTGACCCGGGATTACAAACCGACCGTTCCGCCGCAGGTAACCTACACCCTAACCGAACGAGTGTTGGAACTGGATGGCGTCATGAACGAACTCGACCGGATCGCCGAGCGTTGGTACGGAAAGGGCGGCACCCGGAAGTAGCTCCATCAGTCGCCGAGCGGTCAGCAGTCGACGGCAAACGGGCTGCACTGGGCGACTCTGCGAATATCTACCAGCGCATTTCGAGGGAGGGTGATCAGGAAGCAGGATCACAACTCCCAAACAACACCAAAATGTGCAACAAAAACAGTTGGCTCCCCAAGTGATAACCGTGCTCGAACATTCTCTCGGTAGCTGATTCTTGTTTTCAACAACTTGCGCTGTCCGACTTGCGCCCTGCTAGCGCCAGGAGTTCGCCTCGCGAGTTTGTGGCTTTCCGTTTGACAGAAACACCCCAACGCGTCATCACGGCCTCGTGAAGTACCATGGCCATGTGATGTCGCACCGCCATACGATGGCTGAGGAACATCATGGCTGCAAATGAAATGAAGGTTTTGACCGGCGCGTGGCCGACGCTTTTCGTCGGGTCGCTTCGCGCTAGTTCGTGCCTGGTTCGAAGATGCTGAGTAGTTCTTCCCGTGTGATGTTATTTACGCCGCCTTCGTCGATTCCGTCGAGGGCGGCAGCAAGCGCGACTGTGCCTTCCTGAATTCGGATCATCTTCTCCTCGACGGTCCCTTTGGTCATGAGACGGTAGACGGTGACATTGCGCGTTTGCCCGGATTCGGTAGGCGCGATCCTGCGCTTGCTGGTCGTTTGCCGGATTCCCGTCGTGATCGTAGAAGACGGTTTCGGACAACAAAACGCAAGCTGGATACATCCCGATGCCGCTGCCAATCAACGCAAATCGCACTCCTTCGAGCCACTGGCAGAGGAACGCCGACCATCAGGCGGGTGACGAGTCCGGGCTCCACTACTCGCCGAGTCGCCGATAAGACCGCCGATAAGACCAACGTGGGCCCATCCGCCGTCGACAGCCGAACGGCGCTTGGTATCCTGAGTCAGTTTCTATGACTCCCTATCGCCTCGACCAGTTTTCGCGCGACGTCGTGAATCCGCAGAATGCCTTGAGCGTGGTTTCCATCTGCCGGCGCATCGAAATGGACTCCGCCCTAATCGGTTGGTCCTCCAACATCGAAGCCAGAATCCAAGCGGGTGAAGTCTACTGGGACCTCGCCTGCGCCCTTCGCCAAATCGCCGAAGGTCTCCGCCCACGAAACTACCTGGAAATCGGCGTCCGGCTCGGCAACTCGACCTCCATGGTCGCGGCGACGGCGCCCAATGTCAGCATTGCCGCCTTCGACCTCTGGATGTCGCCGTACGCCGGTTTAGATAATCCAGGACCCGACTTCGTCCGGCGGCAGTTGACTGGCGTTGGCCACCGAGGGGAGCTGACCTTCCACGACGGAGATAGCCGGGAGACCATCCCCCACTTTCTTGCCGACCATCCTGCCGCTGAGTTCGACCTCGTCTGCGTCGACGGCGACCACTCCGACGAGGGTGCGTGGACTGACGTCACCAATGTAGTCGGCATCGTAACTCCTGGCGGCTATCTGCTCTTCGATGATTTGACCCACCCGTTCCACACCCTGTTGCCCATCTGGCGCCGCTTCCAGGAGGAATTCGGTAGCCAGTTCGAATTCGTCGAGAACCTGAAGGATTCCCACGGCACCGGAGTCGCCCGCCGCAAAGAGTAATTGCCTACGGACGGCTGCCCGTCTATCGCCTGGCGTGGGGTCGCCCCCAAGGGTACACTGCATGTTACGGCGCTCCGTCTCGCGCTCGTTCTCAGCTTCGCGCTAGCTATCTCCGCAGTCG
>CAMATG010000534.1 GCA_945860645.1 Candidatus Sulfopaludibacter sp. SbA3
GCGCCGCGTCAGGTTCAACAGCTTCAACGCGCCGTCTTTCTTCTTCAGCGTGGAATAGCTCATCACCAGCGCGCCCAGACCCGACGAGTCAATATAATCCACCTGCGCCAGATTCAACACCGCGTTCGGCGTCCCCGCCTCGGCCAGCGCCTTAATCCGGTCACGCAGACGGTCCGCCCCGTCTCCAGCGACAATCGCGCCCTTGGCGTCGATAATCACAACGCCTTCCTTCGTCCGTTCCGTGAGCGAAAGATCCATCCTGCTATTGTCGCGCTTCTGCAACTGGAATGGAATCGGCATCGCCAACCATCTCCGGCTGATGTATCCGCAGCGTCACGGTAAACGTTGTCCCCGCGCCCACCGTGCTCTTCACGTCCAGCCGCCCCTCGTGCGCCTTCACAATCCAGTTCACAAAGCTCAAACCCAGGCCCAACCCCTTGTCCGGATCCTCCCCGGGAACCCGGTAAAACCGGTCAAAAATGTGCGGCAAACTCTCCGGCGGAATCCCCTTCCCGTCGTCGGCCACCGTCAGAATCGCCGACCCCGTCGCCATCTCCCGCCGCACCTCCACCAACACGTGCCCCTCGGCTGGCGTGTACTTCAACGCGTTCGAAAGCAGGTTCGTCACCAGCCGGTCCATCTGCGTCCGGTCGCCCAGAATGTAGACGTCCTCGTCCAGATTCCACTCCAACTCCACGCCCGACTCCTGCGCCGTCGTCCGGAACTGCTCGGCCAGCTCCGCCACCACTTCCGACAAATTCACCGCGTCCTTGTGCAGCGCCAACTGCCCCGTTTCGGCCTGCGACAACAGCAACAGCGCGCGCACAATGTTCGAGATCCGGTCCACATCCTCCAGCGCGTTCACAATCGCGTCCCGGAAGTCCTCTTCCTTTTCCGCCGTCATCAGCGCCACTTCCAACTGCCCGCGAATCGCCGTCAATGGCGTCCGCAACTCGTGCGAAACATCGGTCGAAAATCGCCGCACCTGTTCAAAGCTCTCCGACAACCGGTCCATCATCGTGTTGAACGCCACGATCATCTGTTCCAATTCGTCGTTGGCAAACCGCCGCGGAATCCGCAGATGCAGGTTCGATCCCGAGATCCGCTGCGCCGCCTCGGCCACTTTGTTCACCGGCATCAACGCGCGTCCGGCCATGAACCAACCCAAAATCCCGGTCACCAGCAGCAACAACGGCAGCACCGTGAAATAGTCACTCAGGAACGCGTTCGGCAATCCCTCCACGTCCGTCATCCGCCGCCCCACAACCAGCAGGTACGGCTTCCCCTCGGAACGGAACACGCCGTAGCGCAGCAGCACCCGGTCCTTGCCCTGCTCCTTCACCACCAACTGCGGACTCCCCTCGCGGAACCGTTCCCGGATCTCCGCGGCAGATTCCACTCCCTGCTGCCGGTACCCGTTGGACATCTCCAACACTTCGCCCTGCGCGTCGGCCACCATCACAAACCGGCGCAAGCGTTCCAGAAACACCGTCCGGTCCATCTCCCGCGGATCCACAGACCAGATCGCCTGCTCACGTTCCACCTTCAGAAACCCACGCGCGGCGCTCCAGTCCTCGATAACCGCCTCTTCCACGCGCTCCTGGATGATCGTCATCAGCCGCGTCCGGAAAGTAATGCCGATCGCCGTCAGCAGAAGACCGAAAATCAGAATGTAGCTGATCGTCAGCCGGAACCGGAGACTCTTATATCGTCCTGTATGAGGCATGCCCACGAGGCTAGTGCCGGATTAACCCTTCAATTCGGCAGGCAAATCGATCATATACCCAATGCCGCGCACCGTGTGAATCAGCTTCACCGCGTACTCATCGTCAATCTTACTGCGCAGGTGCCGGATGTAGACATCGACGATATTCGTCAACCCGTCGTAATCCATATCCCAGACATGTTCAACGATCATCGTCCGGCTCAACGCCTTGCCCCGATGCCGCATCAGGTATTCCAGAATGCTGAACTCCTTCGGCGCTAAATCAATCGGCTCACCGGCGCGCGTGACTTTCCGTCGCAACGCGTCCAACGCCAAATCCCCCACCTGAAACCGCTCCGGCATTGTCGATCCGCGCCGCAACAACGCGCGCACCCGCGCCAGAAACTCCACAAACGCAAACGGCTTCACCAGATAATCGTCGGCGCCCATCTCCAGGCCCTTCACGCGGTCTTCCACATTGCCCCGCGCCGAAAGAATTAACACCGATGGCGACATCTTCCGGTTCCGGATCTTCTCCAGCACCTTCAGCCCGTCCATGTCCGGCAACCCCAAATCCAGCACGATCATGTCGAACTCGATCTCGTGAATCTTCTCCAACGCGCTGGCCCCATCGTGCACCGTGGCAACCTGGTATCCCGCGCTCTCCAAGCCTCGCGAAATAAAGTCCGCAATGCGTTTTTCGTCTTCTACGACAAGTACTCTGGTGACATCCATTCCACGCGAATCGTAACATACATCGCGCGCCCAGTCGCTCAGGATTTTTTCATGTTCCCGCGCGCCGCCGCAATCTCATCCAACAGCGTCGCGTCTTCCAACGCCGTCACGTCCCCCGCCGCCTCGCCCAGCCACGCCGCCCGCACCAGCCGCCGCATCAGCTTCCCATTCCGCGTCTTCGGGATCCCTCGCACCACCACCACCTCCGCCGGCCGCAACGGCTTGCCCAACTCCACCGCCACCCGGTCCTTCAACTCCTCACATAACGCGTCACTTCCCTCCCCCTCCCGCAACACCACAAACGCCGCAATCGCCGAACCCTTCAGCGCATCCGGCACCGCCACCGCCGCCGCCTCCCGCACCCGCGGATGGCCCACCAACACGCTCTCCACCTCCGCCGGCCCGATGCGCTTCCCCGCCACCTTAATCGTGTCGTCGCTCCGGCCTTCAATAAACCAGTACCCATCGGCATCAATCCGCGCAAAATCGCCGTGTCGCCACACCCCCGGAAACGTCCGCCAATACGTGTCCAGATACCGCTCCGGATCCCCGTGAAAACCGCGCGCCATGCCCAGCCACGGCTTCCGAATCACCAACTCGCCCACCTCGCCCCGCACGCTCTCCCCCTGCTCGTTCACCACATCGGCGGCCATCCCCAAACACGGCGCTGCAAACCCGCACGGCTTCGTCCCTAGCACCGGGTTATCGCACAGAATCCCCCCGGCAATCTCCGTCCCGCCAGAGTAGTTGATGATCGGAATCTTCCGCTTCCCCACCTTGTCGAACAGCCACCACCACGGATCGGGATTCCACGGCTCCCCCGTCGACCCAAAGCAGTTCAGCGATCCCAAACTGTGCAGATGCGACCACTCTTCCCCATGCACCTCCAGCGCCCGGATCAGCGTCGGCGATACCCCCAGCACCGAAATATTCTGCCGGTCGGCGAACGCCCAGATCCGCGCCGGATGCGGATGGTCCGGCGCCCCGTCAAACAGCGCCATCGTACCGCCCAGCAACAGCGAGCCATAGATCAGCCACGGCCCCATCATCCAGCCAATATCGGTCACCCAGCCAATCCGCGTCCGCCAACCCACGTTGAAACCAAACGCCATGTCGGCGGCAGCTTTGACCGGAAACCCACAGTGCGCGTGCACAATCCCCTTCGGCCGCCCCGTCGTCCCGGACGTATAAACAATCAACAGCGGATCCTCCGCCCCCGTCGGCTCCACGTGCGAATCCGTCCCCCGCTCACACAGCGCCTCCCAATACAGATCCCGCCCCTCGGTCATCGGCGTCGCGTGCCCCTCCACACGCGTCACCACCACCACATGCCGAATCGCCTCGCACCGCGCCACCGCCTCATCCACCGTCACCTTGGAGCCGATCACCCGCCCCCGCCGCGGAAACGCATTGGCCGTGAAAATCAGCTTCGCGCCCACATCCTGCATCCGCTCGGCAATCGCCAATGGCCCGTAGCCCGTAAACAACGGCACGGCCACCGCCCCAATCCGCGCCAACGCCAGCATCACCGCCACCGTCTCCGGCATCATCGGCAAATGGACGCCCACCGCGTCGCCCTTCCCAATTCCCAGGTCCCGCAACCCCGCCGCGCACTTCTGCACCATCACCTTCAGCGCCCGGTAACTCCACGCCCGCGTCGTTCCCTCTTCCCCCTCCCAGGCCACCGCCGTCTGCGCCAGGTCCTTCCCCGCCAAACACGCCGTGCTGATGTTCAGCCCGCCGCCCACACACCACCGCGCCCACTCCACCCCCGCCGAAGTATCCAGTAACTTCTCATACGGCGGGTCAAATTTGATCGCCAGAAACCGCAGCAACTGCTCCGTAAACCACTCCACATCGGCCACCGAGCGCTTAGATAGCGAGTCAAAATCGGCCTCACCGCATTGGCGGAGAAACTCAGTTAGCCGTGCCCGCGCCTGCGCGTCGGAGTCCGGTTGCCAGGCAATCGGGATCGTCATGGTCTCGTTTTTTCATTGTAGTCGCTATTACCCGTTATCCTGTAAGGAAGCATGGATCCCGTAAACGTTCCACTTCCCTTCCAGGAAACCGTCGAAGCCCACGGCCATTTAATTGATTCGCACATCATGGAAAGGATCTTCGACACCGTCGTCGAGTTTCAAGGACGCTTCGAAGTCGAGATCTTCCAGATCGGCCGCACCAACTCCGACCCCTCCCACCTCCGCCTTAAAATCGAAACCCCGGACCGCGAGCGCATGGACTCGCTCATCGGACAGCTCCTCGGCCTCGGCTGCACCCCGGCCGAAGACGGCGACGCCGAAACCCGCACCGTCGAAAAGGACTCCTGCGCCCCGGAGGACTTCTACTCCACGACAAATCACCGCACCGAAGTCCGCGTCAATAACACCTGGATCCCCGTCGGCCGCCAGCGTATGGACGCCATGGTCGTCCTCGCCGCCGATGGCACCGCCTCCTGCCGCCGCCTCCGCGATCTGAAGGCGAACGATAAAGTCGTCGTCGGCATGCGCGGCATCCGCGTCATCCCGGAATCGAAGGAACGCGATCGCCACGGCTTCAGCTTCATGAGCAACGAGATCTCCTCGGAGCGCCAGGTCGATACC
>CAMATG010000535.1 GCA_945860645.1 Candidatus Sulfopaludibacter sp. SbA3
GGGGGCGAGAGGATCGAGCGTCCACACCTTTTGCATTTCACCGGCGGGCTCCCAGGTGAGCCGTTCCAGGGGCAGGCGAAGGCCGACGGGGGAATCGCCCGGCATGAGGAAGAGATGGCGCGAGCGCAGCATCCACAGGCCGCTCTGCCACTCCGGCCCATTCTTTCCGAAGCCGCGCTGCAAGGGCAGAACGAAGCCCACGGGCTGGCCGAGGCCGCGTTGGAAGACGCGCCGCAGGCGGTCGCGTTCTTCCGGTTCATCGAGCTTGTTGTCGAGGGGATCGACGTTGATGGGAAGGTTGCGTTCCTTGGTGAGGTACGTCAGCGGATCTTCGTAGGCGGTGACGATGAAATCGGTCCCGATGGCTAACCGGCGGGCGAGGGTTTCGGCGAACAGTTGTGCCTGTTCGGCGCCGAAACCGTAGTTTTTGTGGGGTTCGCCGACGAGCGATTTGTCGTGCCAGATGGGACGGCCATCGGTGCGCCAGTAGCAGGTGTAGGCCCAGCGCGGTAGCTGCTCCCCCGGGTACCACTTCCCTTGCCCGTAATGGATGAGACCACCGGGCGCGAACGTGTCCCGCAGGCGGCCCAGCAGTTCACCGGCGAGCCGCTGTTTATTGGGGCCCATGGCGGTGGTGTTCCACTCGTCGCCGTCCATGTCGTCGATGGAAACGAAGGTGGGTTCACCGCCCATGGTGAGGCGCACGTCGCCTTCGAGGAGTTCGGCGTCAATGCGGTCGCCGAGGACGAGAATGGCATCCCACTGTTCATCCGTGTAGGGCTTGGTGACGCGCGGATCCTCGTGGATGCGAGTGACGCGCATCTCGTGGTGGAACTCGACTTCAGAGGGGGTGACGAGGCCGGTAACGGGTGCGGCGGTCTGCGGATCCGGGGTGGCGGCGAGCGGGATATGCCCTTCGCCGGCGAAGAGGCCGGAGGTGGGATCGAGCCCGATCCAGCCGGCGCCGGGGAGATAGACTTCGGTCCAGGCGTGCAGATCGGTGAAATCTTCGGAGGCGCCCGAGGGGCCGTCGAGCGATTTCACGTCGGGCTTCAACTGAATGAGATAGCCGGAAACGAAACGCGCGGCGAGGCCCAGGTTGCGGAGAATCTGGACGAGCAGCCACGCGGAATCGCGGCAGGATCCGCTGCGATTTTCGAGTGTTTCCTCCGGCGTCTGCACCCCGGGTTCCAGGCGGATGAGGTAGCTGATCTCCGACTGGAGCCGCATGTTCAATTCGACCAGGAAGTTGACCGATTGCTTCTTTTCGAGCGAGATCGTTTTGATGTAGGCCGACAACAGCGGGCCGGGCTCCAGCGTCTCCAGGAACGGGCGCAGTTCGCGTTTCTCCCACGTTTCGTACTCGAACGGAATGTGTTCGGCGTAGGGCTCAAGGAAGAAGTCGAATGGGTTGATTACGGCCATGTCGGCCACCAGGTCCACTTCGAGCGAGAACATACGGGTTGGTTCCGGGAAGACAAAGCGCGCCAGATAGTTACTCTGCGGATCCTGTTGCCAATTGACAAACTGCTTGGTTGGCTCCACGTTCAGCGAGTAACTGACGATGTGGGTGCGGCTATGAGGAGCGGGGCGAAGACGAACAATCTGCGGGCCGAGGGTTACAGGGCGATCGTACTGATAGACCGTCTTGTGATGAAGCGCGACGCGAATGCCCATCAGTCGGCGCCCATCGACTGCGTCTGCTTCTGCGTCAACTGACGCAGCGCGAAGAAATCGCGCTGCAGCGCGGCGCCAACGTCATTCAGGCGAAACTGCAAACTATCGAGGAACTCATGTAGTCCGGAGCGAATCATCGTTTCAACATCCATTTCTTCGAGTTCGCGCCCTAACTCACTAAGTAAGTTAACGGATGCGTACTGTGTGGTTGACCCAGCCCGGATGACATCCAGGGAGTCGACGGCGCGGGCGATCGAATGGCGGATGGACCGGGGGAAATCGGGATCCAGAACCAGGAAACCGGCGACATCGCGCGGCGAAATGTTGCCTCGCGTCTGCCGGTACATTTCAAACCCGCTGGCGGATTTCAGGACGGCGGACCACAGTAAGTCGTCGTAGGGGGTGCCGACACTGGTGGCCGACGGGAGCAGCATGAAGTACTTCACGTCGAGCAGGCGGGAGGTTTTATCGGCGCGTTCCATTTGACGGCCCAGGCGGACAAAGTGCCAGGCTTCGTTGTGGCTCATGGTGGCGTCGGTGACGCCTTGGAACATATGGCCGGAGAGGCGGAGATCCCGGAAGACCTCGGGAGAGAGTTCGCCGGCGGGTTGGGCGAATTGCTCCTGCACGCGAAGATAAATGCCGTTGACGTGTTCCCACATTTCAGAGGGAATCGTCTCTCGAACCGAGCGGGCGTTCTCTCTCGCGGCGAACAGACAGCTCAGAATGGAATTCGAATAGTCACGGTCCTGCGCCAGGAAGGCAACGACGGATTCCTGGGTGGCTTCGCCATAGCTTTTCTTAAACAGCGGGGCCTCGCCACAGGCATCAATCAAAGGCTGCCACTGGTTGCCGTCCAATGGCAGATCCAGTTGCAGGTGGAGGTTCACCTCGAGGAGCCGGGCGAGGTTTTCCGCGCGTTCCATGTAGCGGGCCATCCAATAGAGGGAATCCGCAACCCGGCTGAGAAGCGGACGGGAGTCAGTTGCCATTGTCGTCTCCGGCCAGAACCCAAGTATCTTTGCTGCCGCCACCCTGCGAGGAGTTGACGACCAGCGAACCCTTTCGCAGCGCGACGCGCGTCAGACCGCCGGGCAGGACGCGAATTCCGTGCCGGCCGTGGAGGACGTAGGGCCGAAGATCGACGTGCCGGCCCTCCAAACGGTCCCCGATCAGGGTGGGCACGCGGGACAGGGCCAGGGTGGGCTGGGCGATGTAGTTGCGCGGGTTGGCTTTGATGCGATCGGCAAAATCGTCCTGCTCCGCTTTGGTGGAGTGCGGGCCGACTAACATGCCGTAGCCGCCGGCTTCGTTCGCGGCCTTGACGACGAGTTTGTCCAGATTCTGCAACGTGTGCTGCCGGTCAGCATCGCGCCAACAGAGGTAGGTGGGTACGTTGGGAATAATGGCGTCTTCGCCCTCGTAGTAGCGAATCATGTCGGGGACGTAGGAGTAGATTACTTTGTCGTCGGCGACGCCGTTGCCGGGCGCGTTGGCCAGCGTGACGTTGCCGCGGCGATAGGCGTCGACAATGCCAGGCACGCCGAGCAATGAGTCCTCGCGGAACACTTCCGGATCCAGAAAATCATCGTCGATGCGACGGTAGATCACGTCCACGCGGCGTGGCCCGTGCGTGGTCTGCATCCAAACGATGCCATTGTCCACGATCAGATCGCTTCCCTGCACCAACGGGATACCCATCTTTTGCGCCAGGAACGTATGTTCGAAATAGGCAGAGTTGTACATGCCCGGCGTGAGCAGGACGACGACTGGTTTATCCCCGCAGGACTCGGGCGCCAGCGATTGCAGGGTCTCCAGCAGATTGCCCGGGTAGTCGTCCACCGGGCGTACGCGCAATCCTTCGAATACTTCCGGGAAGGTGCGTTTCATGAGATCGCGGTTGCCCAGAACGTAGGAGACGCCGGACGGCACGCGGAGGTTGTCCTCCAACACGTACACCTCTCCGTCGCCGTGACGGATCAAATCGGTGCCGGTGATGTGGCACCACACGCCGCCGGGCGGGTTGATGCCGTGGATCTGCGGGCGGTAAGAGGCCGCCGAGCGGATCACCTCTTCCGGGATCACCTTATCCTTCAGAATCTTTTGGTCGTGGTAGATATCGTCAATGAAGGCGTTCAGTGCGCGAATCCGCTGCACCAGGCCACGCTCTATCCGCTCCCACTCCTTGGCGGGAACGATACGCGGAATGAGATCAAACGGGAAAATCCGCTCCGTGCCGGCCGCTTCGCCGTACACGTTGAACGTGATGCCCATTTGCAGCAACATTCGCTCCGCGGCGTGCTGGCTGCGTTGCAGGTGCCCTTCTCCCAATGATTGCAACGTCTCCAAAAGGAGCCGCGCCTCCGGCCGAACGGTACCGTCGGCATGGAACATTTCGTCGTGGAACGAATCGGTCTGGTATGCGTCAAAAAGCATGTCGAACCCCGCTCCAACCGCTAGTCATGGCAGAAACCTCTCGGGAAAACGGTCTATCGGGGACCTTGCTTTTTCACACTACTGCACGCAACGTCAACCTGTCCAATCGATAAATCTTATGACCCGCCTCTCCGTATAATGGAGTCTCCATGTTGCCCGTTCGCAATGCACCGACCCGCCGCGGGGCTCTGAAACTGTTGACTGCGGCTCCGGCGTCCCTGTTTGGCGCCAAACAACCGCGAATTCGCGATGTTCGCGTGATTGCCACCGCGCCGGCGGGGCTGCGATTGTCCATCGTTCAAATCCGTACCGACCAGGACGGACTGCATGGCTATGGGTGCGGCACCTTTACCCAGCGTGCCGATCTGGTGAACCTGGCGGTTGAACGTTATCTGAGGCCGCTGCTGATGGACAAGCCGGTGGGCCCGGTGGAAGATATCTGGCACGCCTGTTACAACAGCTCCTACTGGCGGAACGACGCGGTGTTAAATAATGCGCTGAGCGGGGTCGATCAGGCATTGTGGGATATTCAGGGCCGGATGGCGGGAATGCCGGTTTATCAACTGCTGGGCGGCAAGACGCGGGAGGCCGCCGAATGCTACGCCCATGCGGGCGGCGATGAGATTGAGCAGGTGGTGGAGAGCGCGAAGGTTTTGCAGCGCCAGGGATTCCGGCATATCCGCGTGCAGGTGGGGGTACCCAATCAGGCCGCCTATAGCTCCGGCGGCGGGCGAACCTATGGGGGCGGGCGGGCCCCGGCGGCGTTGGGCCGCGGCAAGACGGGCGCGCTGCACGATGGGCCGATGTTCGAACCGGCCGCCTATATTCGGCGCACGCTGCGGATGTTTGAGAAAGTTCGGGAAGCGTTGGGCGACGAGGTGGAACTGCTGCACGATGTGCACGAGCGCATCCATCCCACGC
>CAMATG010000536.1 GCA_945860645.1 Candidatus Sulfopaludibacter sp. SbA3
CTGCGGGAATGGACGGAGCAGGACGAGTACCGGCCGGCCATTACTGAGGTGATGGGGGCGGTGGATTTGGGGGCGCATTGTTCGTATTTGGGGGAGGATTGGTCGGTGGCGGTGCCGGTGGCGGGGTCGCGGAATTTGTATGAGCGCGGGTGGGAGACGCGGGCTTGCCGGTCGGACGGTTGCGTGGCGCGGGGGCGTTGTCCGTTTCACTGTTCGGGCGGGAGAGCGGTTGAGGATTTGCTGTTCTGGTTTCAGAAGTGTGTGACGGGGCGGTGTTTGGGGGAGGGGCAGTTTTTGGGGCGGTCGGTGGATTGCTATTTTTACTGGGAGACGTTGGGAGAGTTGGGGGCGCAGGATAGGGTCAGGGAGTTATTGGAGTTACTGGGGCGGAGAGGGTTTGTGGTGGGGTACTCGTGGACGGTGGGGACCGATGGGATTCATGGGTGGCTGGACCCGGCGGAGACGCGGGAGTTGGGGGAGCGGTTGTTTGCGTTGGACTTGCCGAATTATGAGTGCAGTTTTGTAGGGATGCAGGGGTTTCGGCGGGTACGGAATTTAGTGGAGGGGATGGGGCGGGAGTTGCTGGGGACGGCGTATGAGCATCCGGAGTATTCGTTTGAGCGGTTGAGTTTGTCCTATGTGCGGACGGTTTGCCAGTTGGCGGCGCGGGAGGGGAAGGGGGTTTTGTGGGGGAATGATGTGGGGTGATTAGCGGGGGCGGTAGAAACGGCCGACTTCGATATCGGCCGGGGCCGGGCTGATTTCCGGGGCGTCGGAATATTTGATTTCGTTGTCGGGTTTGGCGGCGAGCTTCTTGAGGGAGCGGCGCTGTTTGTCAGTGAGCGGTGTGGCAAATAGAACACTCGCGGGGATTCGCTTTTCTTGCGGAGATGATACGGATTTCTTCTTCGGCATGGGTGTCCATTTCTATTCTGCGCTACGATCACTGGACGGATGTCAGATAGTTATTTGAGGCTGATTCCCCAGGATCCTGGCCGTCTTCCAGATGAGGACCCGATTGCTTTTGCGCTTCGATTGATCCGGGAATGGTTTCCGGATATGGACGTTTCCCACCGGAAGAGCGCAGACATTGCGTTCATTGATCCGGGGGAGAACTTTGAGCGAGTTGGGTGTCCGCATTGCGGTGCAGATGTGGCGGAACCGTGGGCGGCGTGGATGGAGGAGGCGTACGCATCGGCGTTCCGGCAGCGAACAGTCGTTGTGCCCTGTTGCGGATTGCGCGAGGATCTGAACGATCTGCGGTACCAGTGGCCTGCCGGATTTGCGCAGTTCGTTATTGAGATCGGGCCGCGAACGGAGAGGTTTCTTGCAGCGGCAGAGATCGGCCAGTTGGAGGAGTCACTGGGCTGCTCGATTCGACAGGTGATGACGCGGGTTTAGAGCGGTGGTCGCCGGGTATTGCGGTGTTTGGGGACACCCGGCCTGCGGCCCGCGTGTGTCCCCGCGGGGTTGATGGGGCGGAGAGCTAAGCTACGCGGAGCGGACGAGGCGGGAGTGGACGGCTTCGGCGGCTTTTTCGGGGAAGTCGGAGCGGTAGTGGCCGCCACGGCTTTCGCGGCGGTCTAGGGCCGCTTGGGCGATCAGGAGGCCCACTCGGCGCATGCTGCGGAGTTCGTAGTCGAGGCGGGTGGCTTCGGCTCGGCGCTCCATGGGGACGCTCCTTAGAATGCTGACGGCTTTTTGGAGGCCTTCTTCGTTTCTTGTGATGCCGCAGTGTTCCCAGGTGATGGAGCGGAGATGCGATTCGGTGAGGGCTGGGAAGACTTCGGCTTGGGGGATTTCGCCTTTGGCTTCGATGGAGGACGCGCTGGCCATGGCGACGGCGGCGCGGGCTCCGAAGACTACGCCTTCGAGAAGCGAGTTGCTCGCCAAGCGGTTGGCGCCGTGGACACCCGTGCAGGCGACTTCGCCGGCGGCGTAGAGGCGGGGGACGGTCGTCAGGCCGTTGAGATCCGTATGGACGCCGCCCATGGCGTAGTGGGCCGCGGGGTGGATGGGGGCGGGTTGTTTCGTTAGATCGAGGCCGTAACGGAGGCAGGTTTGGTAGATGCGCGGGAAGTGGTGCTCCATGACGCCGGGGCCGAAGTGGGTCATGTCGAGGAACATGTGGGGGGCGCCGGTGCGGCCCATTTCGCGGACGATGGCGCGGCTGACGACGTCGCGGCTGGCTAATTCGTCGGTAAAGCGTTCGCCTTGGGCGTTTCTTAGGAATGCGCCGTCGCCTCGGAGGGCTTCGGAGAGGAGGAAGCGGGGGGCGTCGTTCAGGTGGAGCGCCGTGGGGTGGAACTGGACGAATTCGATATCGCGGACGACGGCGCCGGCGCGCCAGGCCATGGCGACGCCATCTCCGGTGGCGACGTTGGGATTCGTTGTTTCCTTGTAGACGCGGCCGAGGCCGCCGGTGGCGAGGAGGACGGCGCGGGCGAAGATCTTGTGGTGCTGTTTGTAGCGGGCGTCGTAGGCGACGGCGCCTCGGACTTCGCCGTCTTGCATAAGGAGATCGGTGACGGCGGCGAAGCTTAGGAATTGGACGTTGGCGAGGGAGGCGGCTTTGCGGTAGAGGGCGCGGGAGATTTCGCGGCCGGTGGAATCGCCGTGGGCGTGGAGGATGCGGTTGCGGGAGTGGGCGCCTTCGCGGCCGAAGACGAGTTCGCCGCCTTCGCGGTCGAATTCGGCGCCCCATGCGAGGAGCTCTTCGATGACGTGGGGGCCTTCGTTGACGAGGGTTTTGACGGCGTCGGCATCGCAGAGGCCGTCGCCGGCGGCGAGGGTGTCCTGTTCGTGGAGGGTGACTTCGTCGTCATCGGAGAGCGCGGCGGCGATGCCGCCCTGGGCGTACTCCGAGGCCGATTCGTGGAGGGTGTCCTTGGCGAGGACAAGGACCTTCCCGGAGGTGGAAAGAGAGATGGCGGCGCGGAGGCCGGCGACGCCTGCCCCGATCACCAGATAGTCACAAACGATGCTGTCCGACGTAGCACGCATATACCCCATGGTACAAACGAAAAAGGACATGCCCTCACACGTAGTTACCACAGGCACGCAACGTTACGAGTGCCACATTGAACGCGGGATCCTTTCCCGCGTTGCTGAATACCTGCCCGCTAAGGCCGGCAAGGTCTTTGTTATCACCACGGAAGACGTCTGGAAGCTGCACGGTTCGCACATGACTTTTCCGCACGAACTGGTGTTTTTTCCGGGCGGGGAGCCGAATAAAAGGCTGCACGTTTTGGAGGCGATGGCCGGGCAGATGCTGGAGAAGGGCGCGGACCGGTCGTCGGTGATCGTGGCTTTTGGCGGCGGAATTGTGGGCGACGTGGGCGGTTTTCTGGCCGCGATTTTCATGCGCGGGATTCCGGTGATTCAGGTTCCGACGACGCTGTTGGCGCAGGTGGACGCTTCCATCGGCGGCAAGACGGGCGTGAATTTGGTGGGCGGGAAGAATCTGATTGGGGCGTTTCATCAGCCGCTGGCGGTGTTGATTGACCCGTCGGTGCTGGAAACGCTGCCGATGCGGGAGTACCGCTCGGGGCTGTTTGAGGTGGTGAAGTACGGGATTATCAGCAGTCCGGCGCTGTTCCGGTTGCTGGCCGATCATTCGGACCGCGTGCTGGCGCTGGAGCCGGAGGCGGTGGATTTCATTGTCAGCGATTCGGTGCGGATTAAGGCCGAAGTGGTTTCCGCCGATGAGAAAGAGGGCGGGCTGCGGCGGATCTTGAACTACGGGCATACGCTGGGGCATGCGCTGGAGGCGGAGACGCGGTACGAGCGACTGCTGCACGGCGAGGCCGTTGGGTACGGGATGAACGCGGCGGCGCATTTGGCGGAGCGGCTGGGGCTATTGGCCAAGGCCGACGCGGACGAGATGCGGCGGGTGACGAACCTGTACGGGCCGTGGCCGGCGGTGGGCGATTTGAGCCCGGAGGTGCTGGCGGGACATACGCTGAAGGACAAGAAAACCATTCAGGGCACGACACATTTTGTGCTGGCCGAAGGCGTGGGCACGGTGCGGGTGGTGAGCGGGATTGCGGCGGCCGATGTTGTGGCGGCCGCGGCGGCGGCGCTGTAGTTTATGGCATTGCAAGTGGGCAAAGGCACGACGCCGCCGGGGGCGGCCACCGAGGAGCAGGCGGCGCGGTATGTGCGCGGCATGTTTGACCAAGTGGCGCCTCGGTATGACATGCTGAACCACATTCTGAGCTTCCAGGTGGATAAATACTGGCGGCGGCGGACGGTGGGGCGGGTGCAGCATATTCTGGACCGGGCGGATGCGACGGTGCTGGATTTGGCGTGCGGGACCGGGGATTTGACGTTGGCGTTGACGCGGGCGGGGCGGGCGCGGGTGATTGGCAGTGACTTTTGCCATCCGATGTTGACGGGGGCGGCGGCGAAGAATGCGCGGTTGTTGTTTGAGGCCGATGCGTTGTCGTTGCCGGTGGCTTCGGAGTCTGTTGACTTGGTGACTTGCGCGTTTGGGTTCCGGAATTTTGTGAACTACCGGCGGGGGATGGTGGAGATTTTGCGGGTGTTGAAGCCGGGGGGGATGGCGGCGATTTTGGAGCTGTCGACACCGCCGAATGCGGCGTTCCGGGCGGCGTATCAGTTTTATTCGTCGCGGGTGTTGTCGCGGGTGGGGGCGTTGATCAGTGGGTCGAAGGATGCGTATACGTACTTGCCGGAGAGCGTGAAGAAGTTCCCGGTGGCGGAGGTTTTGGCGGAGGAGTTTCGGGAGGCGGGGTATGCGCAAGTGGAGTACGAGTTGTTGACCTTTGGGATCGTCGCACTCCACTTGGCACGGAAAAAACAGTAGTTACGGATTTCCCTGGTAGCACGGCTCCCAGGGAAATCTGAGGGAAATCTGGGTTAGAGGAGGGCGGTGGGGCGGCGCTTCCAGCCCATGCCTTCGACGGCGGTGATGTGGGCGCCGGCTTGGGTGAGGATGTGGTGCAGGTCGTTGCCCAGGCTGATGAAGGGGAAGCCCTTGTCGAGGAATTCCTGGACGCGGGGGGTTCCGAA
>CAMATG010000537.1 GCA_945860645.1 Candidatus Sulfopaludibacter sp. SbA3
CACGACTGCCGGCAGCCAGTTCTGTTCCACCAGCCAGTTCAAATGGCCTTCCATTGGGATACGCAGCCACGCCGGAATCGCCGTGGGCAGATACAGCCGGGGCCGGGCCGGGGCTGCTGCCGGCGGGGCACCCAGCGGAGGCAGGTTTCGCGTATTCTCAAACACCAGCGACTCGACAATAATCTGATCGCCGCGGTCCTGTTGGAATCCCACCGCCGCCGCGACGATGTCCTTGATCGCGCGCAGACGCTCCGGCGTCGGCGGTTCGATGGTTCGTTTTCCCCCATCGGTCTTGACAATATGGTCCAGCAATACGGACGCCGACAGACGCTTGATCTGCCCATGCGGAAACTTAATGTGCCGGATCACCCGGCTCGTCTGAAACGTGGTGTCCTCGCTGCGGCGGTACAGAGGGTTCCCGTTTCCCGATCCCGGTCGCGAGGTCGGCCGCGGCAGATTCGAGGCGGTCCCTGGGACGCCATTCGCGCCTGCTGGCGTCGAGCCATCCTCGGACCGCTGCGAACGCTGCATCACCGAACGCGACGGGTCGAACGACTCCTCGCTCTGGTCCCCACTCGCCAGATCGCATTCCAGCGACACCGCCGCCCGGAAGCCATCCGCGCCCAGAAGTGGTTCCAGCGTGGCGCGGATCTTCTCCCGCAAACCCTGCTCCATCCGCTCCCGGTACTCGATCAGTTGCTTGGACGTTTCATCGTCGCTGTCGGTCTCTTTCTTGGGACGGCTCAGCAGGTTCCCCCGCATGTCCAGAACCGACACGTTCTCCGGCGTCAACCCGTCCACCGCGCTCGACGCCAAATGCGTGATCGCCTTGATGTTCTCCTTGCTCAGGTTCGCGCCCGGCTTCAGCTTCAAAAGGACGCTCGCCTTCGCCGGCTGCCGGTTCTCCAGGAACAGGCTCTGCCGCGGGAACGTAATGTGGACGCGCGACGACTCAACTTCCTGCAACGACATCACCGAACGTTCCAGTTCCCCTTCGACAGCACGGTGGTAGTTCACCTGCTCAGCGAACTCGCTCGTCCCGAAATTGGCCTTGTCGAACAGTTCGAAGCCAATCCGTCCCGATTTGGGAAGCCCTGCGGAAGCCATTTGAATGCGTAACTCATCGACGCGCTCGGCGGGAACTTTAATGACTTTTCCGCCATTCTCCAGCCGGACTTCAACGCCCGCTTCTTTCAACTTCGCCAGCACCGTCCCGGCATCCTCGCTCGCCAGATCCTGGAACAGCGGTTTGAAGTTCCGCTCCGTCTGCCAGTACCGCATCCCGAAGATCAGGCCCACCACCAACACCGCCGCCACGCCGGTCAGGATGCGTTGCCGCATCGAGAGGCGGAGGAACATTTCACGTAGCTGCTGAAGGTAGGCCATCATCCGGGTCCGTTAAATCCCTTACATCTGCATCCGCATAACTTCCTGATACGCCTGGACCGCTTTGTTCCGGACCTGCAGGAAGGTTTCAAACGCAATTTCGGCGCGCTGCCCCGCCAGGATCACCTGGTGAATTTCTTCGGTCTCCCCGTTCATAAACCGGTTCGCCGAATCCTCGGCGTTCACGCGATACTTCTCAACCGTGCCAATGGCGTCATTAAACAAATCGCCAAACTCTTTGCCCCCAACCGACGACCCTGCCGAAGGCCCTTCCGGCTTGATGATTGAGTCCAGCTTCCCAATCGACCCGATCGGATTCATTCCCTGTATATTCGCCATGGTGCGTTACCTCAACAGATCCAGCGACCGCTGGATCATGTCCTTTACCGCCGACATCGCCGCGATGTTCGACTGATATCCCCGCGTCGTGTTCAGCAGGTCCACCATATCCTCGGCCGGATTAATCCGAGGAAACGCCACATATCCATTCGCATCGGCGTCCGGATGCCCCGGCACATACCGCCGCTCCGGCTCCCGTTGGTCTTCCACCACCTCGGCCACCCGGACTCCCTCAACCCCAGAGCCGAGTTCAGTTTGAAACATGGCCTGGAACGGCTGTTCCGCCTTGGCACTTTCGAAGATGACATCTTTTCGCCGGTACGGCCCGCCCTGAGAAGTTCTTGTCGTTTCGGCGTTGGCGAGGTTTTCGGTCAAGACCTCGGCACGCCGCCGCTGGGCCTCCAGGCCCGACGCGCTCACAGAGAGTAGGTGGAAGAGGCTCATTACCCACGCCCTTCCTGCAGCGCCGAACGCACGGCCCGGAACTGCCCCTTCGCCATCATGCTAACTAGCTGAAAACGCAGGGCGTTTTCAGACAGCAGCCGCGCCTCCCGCTCCAGGCTGACGTTGTTGCCGTCGTTGCGAGTTTCCAGCCCCTCCGGCTCCTGCACCGTCGGGGCCTGTCCCTTAACCAGAGTCAGGAACTCCTGCTGGAAATCGATGTCCTTGGTGACATACCCAGGCGTCTCGGCGTTTGCCAGATTCGATGCCACCAGCTTCTGCCGGGTACTCAGCAGGTCGAGATAATGCTCATGTTTTGCGGCGATTCGGTCCAACATGCTTATCTCTAAGCACGTTAACCGCCAAAACTAAGGCCGTTCCGCTACGATGACGTGGGACGCCCGCCGTCCCGTTCCGTATCCCATCGAAAACCCGAGCGGCTTCGCCCGCCCCGGCTCCTCAAACGCGTCGCGCATATCGTTCTGATACTGCGACTGGAACGGCCGGTCCGGACGCCCGTAGCTCCCGTACAACCGCACCTTCCAATTGTTCTTCTTGAAAATTTCGTAGCGGATTCCGGTGTCGTCCTGCACAATCTGCGTCGAGTTGGCCAAGATGTAATCCCGGAGCTTCACAAACTGCTTCCAGTGCAGGAGGAAGGAGGCGCTCTTGATGAGCGTTTCCGGCTTCCCAAAGCTCGAAGAGAACGTCAAAAACGACTCGTTTTTGTCCAATCCGGGGCCTAAATCGAGCCGAAAGTAGTACACTTTGCGCTGTTTTTGATCACCATTCTTGTGGTAAACGACCTCCAACCCGTCCGGTTTGTCCCCCGGAGGCGGTTGCTTCTTCGGCTTCGCCTGGGCTAGTTCCACCAGCTTGCCGTCGTCCGCAATCTCCACATTCCGGACGTTTTCAATCGTATTCCCGGTCCGCGCCAGCAGCGTCAGGATCACCGGCAACACGCCATCCACCTTCTGGCCGCGCAGTTGGCGCGACATTTCGCCGGTCACAAAGAAACTCCGCTCAAACAACGACGAAATCCCTTCGCGGAGGCCGTCGAGTTGCACTTCCAGGTCCTTGGCTTCGTAGGCGGACGGTTCCAAAATGGTGCCCGGCATTTCCAATCCGGCCAGGACATAGACGTTCCCGTTGGGGTAGAAGCCCTGCATGTACATCACGTCGGGGCCGCTGAACGGATAGAAAACAAAGCCACTTTTGGCCGCGGCACCGCCGAGTTCCTTCGCTTGGAACTCCTGCACCGGTTTCAGGCGCTTTTCCTGAGCGCGCTGCCAGGCGGCGTCCATCTCCCCGGCAAATTTTTGCCAGGCTTCGGTTTTCTCCAAGGCGGCGTAGCCGCTCCCGGGCGTCGAAGGCAGACCGGCGAGGAACCGGGCGGCATCGTTAAATGCGCGGTTCTTACTGCTGGCATCTACAGCATTGGTCGCTACTTTTGGGGTTTGCGAACAACCATTCGACGTGACTAACAGGATTGGAGCAAGAAAAAAAGGTAGGAACGAACTACGAGCGGACGTACAGGCCTCCCAGCAACACTTTCAATATGATAACTGATGGATCTGCCTGCTTGTATAAGTGTTACAGCGCCCAGGATGGTTTTTTTGCCAGAACCTGTTGATAAACAGGGCAGTTCTCGTGGTGCGCCCCCGCGAGATAGCCGGTGCTCAACAGAAACTCGCCGACAATCTCGCCCCCCGTAAATCGGAAGGTCTTCTTAAACAGCTTCACCCACTCCTGCTTATCCCGCGGATGATGCCGGTCGAGCCAGGCACGGAACGACCCATCCACCGCCCGGATCTCCTGGAGGCGTTTGGCGTTCGAGATCGCGGCTTCCACCTTCAAACGGTTCCGGATGATCGACGCATCGGCCAACAACCGGGCCACGTCCTCGTCCCCGAAAGCGGCGACGGTATCGAGATCAAAGCCGCGATAAGCTGCCTTAAACCCCTCCCGCTTTTTCAAAATGGTCGCCCAGCTCAGGCCGGCCTGATTGATTTCGAGGACGAGACGTTCGAACAGCACCTCGTCGCTCTCCACCGGGAATCCATATTCCAAGTCGTGATAGGGCCCATGCAGCGGGTCGCCAATGGCGACCCGGCAGTAGGTTCCTTTGGGGATCTCAACCATTAGAAAGAGAACCTCGCGCCCAACTGGATCTTTCGCGACGAACTCAGGACCGTGTCCCGGATGCGCCCGAAGGTGGCCGCCGTGAACGTCGTCGTCGGGAATCCGAAGGTCGGCGTGTTGGTCAGGTTGGTGACGTCGGCGCGAATCTCCAGGTTGTACTTCTCCGTCAGCTTCAGGTTCTTGGCGAACGAAGCGTCGAAGTTCACGAAGCGCGAACTTTCAAAGAAGTTGCGCGCCGTGTTCCCGATGGACCCGGCGTCGGGGATGGAGAACTTGCTGCGTTGCGACTGGTCGAAGTAGAACACAAACCCGGTGCCCGGATCGGTAAGCGCCGCGCCGTCCTTACGGGTGCAGCCGTTGCAATCGGCGAGCGAGTTGATGACGTTCGTCGCCGTGTTCTGGCCGGAGAAGACCGTGAACGGCCGGCCGGAAGTGAGCGTGAAGATGCCGGCCATGCGCCAGCCGCCGATGGCGTAGTTCATCATGCGCCCCGCGCTCCCGCCGAACCGCTGGCCGCGGCCAAACGGCAGGTCGTAGCTGAACGTCGACTTGAACGTATGGGTCCGGTCGAAGTCGCTGCGGGCGTAGTTAAGGCGGCGGTTGTTGATGTCGAACGGCGTCGACGACGCGCTCTGCCCGGCGCCGGTGTTGGCGACGGTGAAGGCGGGATCGAAGCTGCGCGTGTCGAGCGACTTCGAGAACGTGTAGTTGGCATTGAC
>CAMATG010000538.1 GCA_945860645.1 Candidatus Sulfopaludibacter sp. SbA3
CGGCCGCGCCAAGATGAACATCGAACAGGGCCAGCACATGCACGTGCACAACGTGGGCTTTGAAGAACAGTCCTTCGACTACGAGTTCCCGGCCATCGAAGTGCCCCTCCCCGCCCTGCCCGCCAACATGCCCACCTTCATGGGCTTCAAGCGCGAAGACGGCCGCGCCGGCACGCGCAATTACGTCGCCGTCGTCGCCGCCTCCAACTGCGCCGCCCATACCGCCGAACTCATCGCCCACAGCTTCGACGGCGTCAAACTCCCCCCCGGCGTCGATGGCGTCATCGCCTTCCCGCACGGCGAAGGCTGCGGCATGTCCATCGGCCCGGACACGCAGCAGTTGCAGCGCACCCTCGCCGGCATCCTCGCCCACCCCAACGTCGGCGCGGCCATCATCCTCGGCCTCGGCTGCGAAGTGAATCAGATCGATCACTACCTGGGCGCCAACGCCCCGCGCTCCTCGCGCCTGATGGGCATGACGCTGCAGAACTCCGGCGGCACCCGCGGCAGCGTCGATGCCGCCCGCAAGTTCATCATTGAGCAGATGGACCAGCTCGCCGCCGAACAGCGCGTCGAACTCCCCGGCAATCTCATCACCGTCGGCCTCAACTGCGGCGGGTCAGACTCCTTCAGCGGCATCACCGCCAACCCCGCCCTCGGCTACACCTCGGACCTGCTGGCCGAAATCGGCGCCGCCTCCGTCCTGGCCGAAACCACCGAAATCTTCGGCGCCGAACACCTGCTGGTCAAGCGCTCCCGCAACCGCGCCGTCGCCGATCGTCTCCTCAGCTTCGTCACCGGCTACAAGCGTTACCTCAGCCAGTTCGAAGGCTCCAGCTTCAACGACAACCCCTCGCCCGGCAATAAAGAGGGTGGCCTGACCAACATCGTCGAAAAATCGCTCGGCGCCGTCGCCAAAGGCGGCACGTCGACGCTCAACGAAGCGCTCGATTACGCCGAACGCATCCACGGCCCCGGCTTCTGCTTCATGAACACCCCCGGCTACGACCCGGCCTCGCTCACCGGTCTCGCCGCTGGCGGCTCGAACATCATCGTCTTCACCACCGGCCGCGGTAGCGCCATCGGCTTCCCCACCGTGCCTGTGATTAAGGTGGCGACGAACACCAACATGTACAAGCGCATGCGCGACAACATGGACATCAACGCCGGCCGCATTGCCGACGGCGAAGCCACCGTGCCCGGCATCGGCAAGGAGATCTACGACATGATCATGCGCGTCGCCAGCGGGGAACGCACCTGCGCCGAAACGCTCGGCCACCAGGAGTTCGTTCCCTGGCGCATTGGTCCCGTGATGTAGGTATTGGAAATGGAGTAGTAGTACTGGTTTCCATCTACGGCTCGTTAAGGCCGGATACAATGAAAGCGATGCGCTTTCTTGTCTCCGGCCTTTTCTTTTTGTCGATTGCCATGGCGCAAACGCCGCCCGTGGCGAAAAAGTCGTTCCTCGATAAGCCGACGCTCGAAGCCTACGTCCGCCATCTGTTCATCTGGCCGGCGCAGATTTCGGTCACCGTCAGCGACGCGAAACCGAGCGGAATCGATGGCATGATGCAGGTCTCCGTCACCGGGTCGATGGGCGCCGCCAGCCAGGTGGCCAACTTCTTCGTGTCGAAGAACGGCGAAAAGGTCATCCAGGGCTCGACGTTCGACGTCAAGGAAAACCCGTTCAAAGCCAATATCGACGGGCTGAAGACGACATTCGCCCCCGGTATCGGCACCTCCGGCGCGCCCGTGGTGGTCGTGATCTTCAGCGACTTCCAATGCCCGCATTGCAAGGAGGAGGCCAAGATGATCCGCGCCAACCTCATCCAGACCTTCAGCAAGGAAGTGCGGGCCTATTTCAAGGATTTCCCGCTCGAACAGATTCACAACTGGGCCAAGCCAGCCGCAATCGCCGGCCGCTGCATCTACCGCGAGGAACAGGACAAGTTTTGGCCCTTCCACGATTGGGCCTTCGATAAGCAGGAGCAGCTGACCGCCGAAACCTTCCGCGCCAAACTCGAAGGGTTCCTGGCCGACAACAAGATCGCCGCCCCGGCCGTGTTGAAGTGTTTCGACACCAAAGCCACCGAAGCCGACGTCAATAAGAGCTTCGCCGAAGGCCGCGCGCTCGACGTCAACTCCACCCCGACCCTGTTCGTCAATGGCCGCAAACTGGCCGGCAACCTCAGCTGGCCGCAACTGAAACAGATCATCGAGTTCGAAATCGAATACCAGAAGACCGCCAAAAACGCGGGGGAAAACTGCGGCTGCGAGTTGACCCTGCCATCCCTGTTACCGAAATAAGAAAGCACATGACCAAATTCAAATTGTTCGCCGGCGCCCTTGCCGGCGCCGCGCTCTGGGCCGCGGAGATGCCCAAAGAGTTGAAGTTCGACGCCGAACACTATTTGAACTACGTCAAAGTGCTGGCCTCGGAGAAAATGCGCGGCCGCGGCACAGGTTCCAAGGAGCTGGAAACGGCGGCCGAGTTGATCGCCAAAGAGTTCAAAGCGGCCGGGTTGAAACCCGTAAACGGCAGCTACTTCCAGAAGTTCCCCGTCACCACCCACGCCAAGCTCGGCAGCGCAAACCGCTTGGCGCTCCACCTGGATGGCAAGAAAGAGACATTGGAGTTCGACAAGGAATTCATCCCGTTGAACTTCACCGGCGCTGGCGAAGCGACCGCCGAAGTGGTCTTCGTCGGCTATGGCATCACCGCCCCCGAGTACAACTACGATGACTACGCCGGTATCGATGTAAAGGACAAGATTGTCGTCTTTTTCCGCCGCGAACCGCAGGAAACCGACGACAAAAGCCCCTTCGCCGGCCGCGTCTACACCCGCCACGCCCAGTTCGACGCCAAGGCCACCAACGCCAAACTCCACGGTGCCAAGGCCGCCATCGTGCTCTCGGATATCCTCGGCTCCGGCTCCGGCGATCTGGAAAAGTTCGCCCGCTCCGCCGGCCCGGCCAACGCCGGCATCCCGTTCCTGATGATGAAGGCCGAAGCCGGGGAAAAGCTCCTCGAAAAGGCCGGCAAGAACCTCCGCGACATCTACCGCGATATCGACAAGGACCTGAAACCCCGCTCCTTCTCCCTCCCCGCCACGATCCAGGTCACGGTGAAGGCCGATGTGGAGCGCGTCGTCAAAACAGTGCGCAACGTCGTCGGCTACCTGCCCGGCGAGACCGACGAGCATGTCGTCGTCGGTGCTCACTACGACCACCTCGGCATGGGCGAGCAGTTCTCGATGGCCCCGAACATGGTCGGCAAACCCCATCTGGGCGCCGATGACAACGCCAGCGGCTCGGCCGGTGTCATGGAACTCGCCCGTTGGATGAGTTCGCAACCCAAGCCCAAGCGAGGCGTCCTCTTCATGACCTTCGCCGGCGAAGAGCTCGGCCTACTCGGCTCCAGCTACTACGTGAATCACCCGCTCCTGCCCATCGAGAAAGCCGTCGCTATGATCAATATGGACATGATTGGCCGGATTAAGGACGGGCGTATCTTCATCGGCGGCTCCGGCACCGGCGCCAGCTTCGCGGACCTGCTGAAGCAGCTCCCCCAACCCGATGGATTCAAATTCGACCTTTCGGAAACCGCCGGTTACGGATCCAGCGACCACACCTCTTTCACCACCAAGCAGGTCCCGGTGCTGTTCTTCTTCTCCGGCCTCCACGGCGATTACCACAAGCCCTCCGACACCTGGGAAAAGATCAACTCCCAGTCCGCCGCCCAGCTCCTGGGCTACATCGGCGGGGCGATGCAAAGGCTGACGTCCGACGCCGCCCGGCCCCAGTACGTTCGTGTTCTGCCGCCCGCTCCCTCCTCCCACGCCTCCGGCTCGACCTCCTCGGGTGGCAGCAGCGGCTACGGCCCGGCCTTCGGTTCGATCCCGGATTTTGCCGAGCCGCCAACCGGCGTTCGCTTCGCCGACGTCCGCGAAGGCACCCCGGCGGCCAAGGCGGGGCTCAAAGCAGGCGACATTATGATCGGTTTTGACGGCAAAAAGGTACAGAATCTGATGGATTTCACCGTCCTTTTGCGCCAGAAAAAGCCCGGTGACACCGTCGAAGTGAAGTTTCTGCGGGGTGGAGAGACTCTCACCGTCCAGGTTCTACTGACCGCACGGAAATAAAAAGATCATCTATTCCTTTCGCGGCTTTCCGCCGATTAGATTGGAAGGAGAGGCTCAACCCGTTGTCCAACACGACGATTTTCGCGCCAGTCGACCGGTCCTGGAAGCTTCCGCCGCTGATTTTGCACCCCTTTTCCGACGCGGCGGGGCCCAACAAGCTGGTCGAAAGCACGCGCGCCAGCATGATGCTGCAGGGGTTCCTGCCAAATAATGAGTTCTCGGTTGCGGAACTCGATCGAAAGCTGCTCGATGGGCGGTATTGCGAGATTCGGATGCTCTACTACGTCGGGAAGGACCTGACTCGGTGGATTGAGCAGTGCATGGATGTCGTCAACCGCGACTCGGACTTGCAGGCCGAAGGGCTGAAAGAACAGAGTTTCGCGAACCTTTTGGTGGATGATCCGCCGGAACTGGTTCGCGAAAAGCTGCGGAAGTGGCAGGTGGCCGACTACCGGTCCATCTTCTCCCGCGCCATGGGGCTAAACATGGTGTTTGCCGACGCGCCGGGGCGGGATGATCTGGCCGATGCATTTATCCGCCACTACTATCGCTATGCCGATCACATGTACGCTTGCTATCAAAGCCAGCAGACCAGTCGGCAGATCCGCTCGACGGCCTTCCCGTTCGATCTCTACGCGTCCGGCGAATACTCGCGGATGCTGGAGCGCGAATGGCAGGATTCGATCGACGCCACCTAGTCCTTTCGGGACACAAATCTGGGCACGCCCCAAACAGGACTCTCTTGGTATACTCCCCTAAATGGAACTGCCGCGCATTATCCGTGTCAAACAAACTTTTCCTGACCGTGGGCTCAAAGACGTAGCCGGGTCGGTCTTGGCTGAATTGAAGGCTTCGCCCTTCGCTTCCCGCGTTAAGC
>CAMATG010000539.1 GCA_945860645.1 Candidatus Sulfopaludibacter sp. SbA3
TGCTCCTCGGTAAACGCCTGACTCCCGCCGCCGGAGCCCATGATCACCCCGATCTCCCGTAAACCCTCGCGGCTCATGCCCCGCGGCTCGATCCCCGCGTCCGCCAGCGCCTCGGCCGCCGCCGCCCGCGCCAACGGCGTCACACGCCCCACATGCGGCCGCTCCTTGGCGTCCACCCACGCCGACTCATCAAAACCCGTCACCTCGCCGGCGATCCGCACTTGTAACCCGTCCGGGTCGAACTGGCTGATCGGCCCCACGCCGCTTTTCCCGGCCAGAGTATTGGCCCAAAAGGCTTCCCGGCCCATGCCATTCGGGCTCATTGCCCCAATGCCGGTGACAACCACCCGCCTCGCTGACGCTACCGAACGGTTTATACCCATGAATGTGCTAGTATAGGCCTTTTTCCCGTAAGAATTTTCATGGAAGCGGATCCTAGTCCCCGCGAAATCGAATCGGAAGCGCCCCCGCCGGAGCCTCCGCCCCGCGTGTTTCACGCTGAAATCGGCGACGATAACCCATTCGTCCCGCCGGCGCCACCGCCAGTTTATGTCGCGCCTCCGCCCCCCCCGCCGCTGCCGCCGCCGGGTGCGGTGCCGAGTCTGTTGGCTGGGCTCGAAAGCGGTATTCTCGGCGCTGTTCTGATGATCGCCTGGTTCGCCCTGGACTCTATTTGGGAGCGCCAATACTGGTGGGCCATGTTGAATTTGTGGGGCGCGGGGGTCTACCACAACCGGGTTTTTTCGATGGGATTCGGGGTTGCCACCCTGGCCGGCGCCTCCATGCACTTCTTTTTACACGGAATCGCCGGGGCTCTCTGGGCCCTTCTCGGCAGCCGGATTTCGAACTACTGGTTGCATCTGGTGTGTTCGTTTGGCGCCGCCGCTGCCCTCCATTTGTTCTTGTTGTATGCGTTTTGGCCAACAGTTGCGCCGGTTGTGAGCCGCCTCACCCCTTTGCCGGCCACCGCTCTGGCCTACTTTTTATTTGGCGCGGCCATGAGCAGAACGGCCCATCGGGCGCGTGAAATTGGATTGATTTGGGAAACGTAACGTTTGGGAAGTTTGAACCCGTTCCCCCGGATCAGGTAAACTGTGTAGTTTGTGTGCCGATTCGTCGAACTCTGCTCACCTGTGTGGAAACCGGGGACAGGGCAGGCGCGTCACCAAAGAGTCGCAGAGTGGAAAGGATCTACCGCTTAATGAAGCATGCCGGGCTCGGAAGCCTGCAACTTCTGACAGTATTGTGTGTCTGTCTCGGAGCAGGTTCACTCTATTGCCAGCAACCACCGACTACACCTCCCAAACCAGCGCCCGCGAAGCCCGGTAACGCGAACCCGTTTGAAACGGTTCCGCAATCGGCTTCGCCCGCCAAACCGGAGGCCCCGCAAGCGGCCCCGGCTAAACCTGGCGCGCCGCAGTTGGAGGCCCCTAAGCCGGCCGTCGATCCGTCGAAACCGGAATCGGCAGCGCCCGCCGGGCAGGTGGATGATGTTGTAGAGACTGTGGAATTTCGCGGTGCGCGCCGCGTCCCACAAGACACGTTGCGCGCGATGATCCTCACCAAAAAAGGCGATCGGCTTGACGAAGAAACCCTCCACCGCGACTTTATGTCGTTGTGGAACACCGGCCGCTTCGACGACATCTCGCTCGAACGCGAAGCCGGGCGGACCGGGTACATTCTTCGGTTTGTCGTTGTCGAACGCCGCATTGTCCGCTCCATCAAGTACGAAGGCGCCAAGTCGGTGACTGTTTCCGAAATTCTTGATCGGTTCAAAGAACGCCGCGTCGGCCTCACCGTCGAAGCGCAGTACGATCCGAACAAGGTGCAGCGTGCCGCCATTGCGTTGAAAGAGTTCCTCGCCGAACGCGGCCGCCAGTATGCGACCGTCGAACCGGAACTTCGTCAGATTCCTCCTTCCACCATGGAAGTGGTCTTCAAAGTCACCGAAGGCCCCAAGGTGAAGATGGGCGACATCAAGATCGAAGGCAACAAGATCTTCAGCGACCGCGTGGTCATCCGCGCCATGAAGAACCTGCACCCGATCGGGATTCCTCGCTCGATTTTCCTCGAAAACCTTTTCTCGAAGACCTACGACTCCTCGAAGCTCGAAGAAGATAAGCAGCGTGTCCAGAGCTTCTACCAGGAAAAAGGGTATTTCACCACCCGCGCCGGTGAGCATAACGTCGTCATTCGTGACACCGGTGGCAAAGGTCTGAAGATCCCGATCTTCAAGCCCAACAAGCCCGGCAAGAAGGCCGATCTCACCATCAACATGGAAGAGAGCCGGCTCTACAAACTGCAGACGTTGAACGCCGTCGGCATGAAGCTCTTCCGTACCCCGGAAAGCATCCTCGCCAACATCTTCCAGATGAAGGTGGGCGACACGTTCTCCACCGCCAAGCTCCGCAAGGGTCTGGAACAGATTCGCAAACTGTACGGCGAATTCGGCTACATCGACATGGTGCCCGAGCCGGACATCAACCCGGTCACCGGTTCCGACAAAGTGGATTTCACCCTGAACGTCGACGAAGGCAAGCAGTTCTTCGTTCGCCGCATCGACTTCTCCGGGAACACCACAACGCGCGACAAGGTCATCCGCCGCGAACTGCTCGTTGACGAAGGCGATATGTTCTCCACGCGTCTGTGGGAACTCAGCATCCTGCGCCTGAACCAGCTGGGCTACTTCGAAGCGTTGAAGGAAGGCGAGTCGGCCGAAATCAAGCGCGACACCCGGACCAACACCGTCGACATCACTCTCAAGGTGAAGGAACGCGGGAAGAACTCCGTGCAGCTCTCCGGCGGCGTCAGCGGCATCGCCGGCAGCTTCGTGGCCTTCGGCTACTCGACGAACAACTTCCTCGGCCTCGGGGAAACGCTCGGCATCAACAGCCAGATCGGCGACCGCATCCGCGACGTCACCTTCAGCTTCACCGAACCTTACCTGTTCGACCGTCCCATTCAGACCGGCTTCACCGTCTACATGCAGCGGTACAACTACGATCAGGCCCGCGAAGTTTCGCTGTTGAGCGGCCGCAACCTCATCCCGTTGTACGAGTCGCTCGGGAACAACAATCTGTTGAACTACGTCTCCAACGGACGCGGGTTCACGGTGTTCGCCTCTGGACAGTACCGCCGCACCTTCGCCCGCTGGACCATGAGCTACGGCTACGACGTCTCCAGGATTCAGACCTTGACCGACTCGGCCAGCCAGTACTTCAACTTTGTGAACTTCCAGGGTATCGGTGGTCCGAATCAGTTGACCGGTATCCGCACGAGCAAGGTCGTTCCGTCGTTCCAATACAACACGGTCGATCACCCCATCACCCCCAGCCGCGGCAAAAGCCTCTTCTTCTCCACCACGTTCGCCGGCAGCTTCCTCGGCGGCAACGTGAATATGATCGAGCCGACCATCAGCCACACGATGTTCCGAGCCGGTCTGAAGAAGGGCCACGTCATCGGCTATCGCCTCATGGGTCGCCTGATCGCTGGTTACGGTGGCAAAACGGCGCCTCCGTTCAACCGCGTCTACATGGGCGGCGAAAACGACGTGCGCGGCTTCCAGATCTGGGGCGTCAGCCCGATGGCCTACATCGCCTCGGAATCGGCCATCCCGGTTCTCAACGACGACGGCTCCTCCCGTTCGCAGCGCATCCTGCAGGCCGATGGAACGTATACCTTCTCGCCCGTCACCAAGGGCGTGCCCATCTATCAGCTCATCTTCCCGGGTGGTGACACTCAGGGTATTGCCAACTTCGAGTATCGTATTCCGATCTTTGGCCCGGTCACTCTGGCCGCCTTCTTCGACGCCGGTCTGAACAAGATCTCCCTCCGCAGGGCGCTGAAGATGAATACCGATCGTGTCGATGAACTCAACTTCAATCACCCTTCGGCGGGCTTCGATCGCCGCATTCTGGTCGCCCCGGGGACGGAAAAACTCCGCACCTCCACGGGTCTGGAAATGCAGATCATGATGCCGGTCGTCAACGCCCCGTTCCGCTTCTACTGGGCCTACAACCCCACGATCGTGCAGCAGTTCCTGCAGCCTCCGGTCGTGCTGGACCGCTCCTCGTTCCCCAACCAGGCGACGTTCATCAACTCGGTCGCCACCTGGGGCCGCGCGACGCCGTTCTTCGAACAGCGGAAAACGTTCCGTTTCACCATCAGCCGCACGTTCTAGGCGCCCGGGGGCACCCGCCCCCCGCCTGTCGTTCCCGGTAACTTTAGTACAATACTTGCACCGCCTTTCAGGAGTTCTCCAACGTGAATCGAATGATGCTCTGGTTGCCCGCTATGCTCGCTGGCGCCGCCCTTACCCTGCCAGCGCAGGCCCCCAACAAGATCGCGATCATCCATCTGCAGAATGCCATCATCGGCACTCGTGATGGACAGAAGGCCGCCAAGGAACTGGAAACCAAGTTCATGCCCAAGCGGCAGGAAATTGAAAAGCGCCAGGGCGAAATCCAGGCCCTTCAGCAACAGCTCCGCGCCAGCTCCAACACGGCCAGCGAAGAGCAGAAGAACAAGCTGATGCGCGACATCGACGTCAAGCAGAAGGCCCTGCAGCGCGATGGCGAAGACGCCTCGGCCGAGCTCGATCAGGAACAGCAGAAGCTCTTCCAGGAGATCGGTGGGAAGGTGATGGCGGTGATCGACAAGTACGCCACCGACAACGCCTTTGCCGTCGTCATCGACGTCAGCGCCCAGTCCAGCCCGATTCTCTACGCCTCCACCGCCGTTGACATCACCCGTCAGGTGGTTGAGACCTACGACAAAAACGCCCCGGCCTCGAACGCTGTGCCCCCCGCCGCCGCCAAACCGGCTGCGCCGAAGCCCGCCGCTCCCAAGCCCGCCGGCGCCAAGTAAACACTTCCGGTCCACCCGCAAGAAGTACGGGGAACTCTCTCACCATGAGCGTTCCCCGTTTTCGTTGTGTGCCGAGCATGTTCGACAGCTTGAAGGTGAAAGTCCTTTTCACAACCTGATGGAGGTGAAGTGATAGCGAAGCGCAAGGGCGT
>CAMATG010000540.1 GCA_945860645.1 Candidatus Sulfopaludibacter sp. SbA3
CCGGCTCCAGGGACTGACCAAATACGGTCAACCCCCGTGCGTGATCGCCTCCTGTTCCTTCCGCCCCGCCACCCGCCACAACAGCAACGCAAACACGAATCCCGCCGCGCTCGTCAACCCGAAAAACCACATCATCGGCAGGTACCCCGCCGGGTTCGCCACGCTCGCCCCCGCCCGGTCGTTCAGCCATCCCGCCACCAGATTCGCCCCCGCTACACCCGCGTTCTGCACCACAAACATCAGCCCCAACGCCGTCCCCAGCCGCTCCGCCGCCACCAGCTTACTCGCCAACGGCCACATTACCGCCGGTACCAGCGAATAGCTCACCCCCACCAGCACGGTCGCCACCCACAGGCTCCAATCGGTCGCCGCCATGATTACAATTGATACCGGCAACAAAAACGCTCCAAACGCCAGCAGCGGCGCATACCGCCCAACCCGGTCGCTCAACCACCCAAATGCCGGCGTCGCAAAAATCGCCGCCAGAAAAACGTAGCTGTTCATCGCCCCCGCCGCCGCCAGCGTCAACCCGTGCGCATGTTGAAAATACTTGATGGAAAACGTGCTCCGGAACGCCAAAATGACCGCATAAAACAACACGCATAAAATCAATAGGAACCAATACGCCGTCCCAAATCGCAGCAGGTCCCGCGCCACGAACTTCTCCTCCGCCCGCGGCGCCGTCACCCCCGTTCTCTTGTCTATCCACCAATACGCCACAGACGCCACAAGCGACGTCCCCGCAAACCCCGCTGCAATGACCATCGGCCCCTGCCACCCCGTCGCATACGCCCCCGCAAACCACTCCGGCGACATGTCCGCCGCATACGATCCCATCCGCCCGATCGCCAGCGTCATCCCAATCGCAAACGCCAAATGCCGTCCCGCGAAATACGGCACTACCGCTGCTGTAGTGCTGATGTTAAGCGTCTCCGCCCCAATCCCAAACAGCAGTCGCCCCGCCGCCATCCATTCGTACCCCGGCCCCCAAGCCGTCAGCACCGCTCCCCCCAGGCAAATCCCCGCCGTCCACATCGTCACCCGTCCCGCCCCGAACCGGTCCGACAACACGCCCCCCACCAGCACCAACACCACATTCGGCAAACTGTAGATCGCGTTCAGCATGCCAATCTGCGTGTCGCTGAACCCCCGCTGCGTCTGCAGTAGTTCCGCCACCGGCCCAATCGAATCGTAGACGTAATAATTCCCAAACAACGCCGCCGAAACCAGCGCCAGAATCACCCACGCCACCCGCTCAATCGAAGCCATCGCCCGAGTCTAACATCCCCCAAAAAACGAAACGGCGCGCCGCTCAACAAGAGCCGGCGCGCCGTTAGCAATCACAGCAACAGCTTATTTGAAGGTCGTGCGCGCGCCGGACCCGGTCGTAACCGCACCAGCCGCCAACTCCGAGTACAGCAACTGGTTCCCGCCGCCGGTCACCATGAAGTTCATCTGGTAGTCCACATCACCCACCTTGTAGACCGCCGAGCCGAAACAGAGATCATTCAACGCATAGGAGCCCGTGAACGACTGCCGGCTCATCTGCCCGCCGCCAATGAAGCTAAACGTGCCCGTCACCCCTTCTTTGCCGTCAAACGTCAAAATGCCAATTTCCGCCGTCGAAACCGACTTGCCGTTGATCGTAGCCACGCCTTCGCCCTGGTACCCGTATGTGCCCGTCAGCGTCGCCAGGCTGCACGTGCCCTTGCCTTCTATCTTCGTGCCCACACCCACCAATGTCGCGTCACCCGCGCGCACAACGGAGGAGAAATCGTTCCCGCTGTTGACGACGATCAGATCGAGATTCGTCGCATCAGCACCCGTGCCGGTCTTCGCCGTCCCCGTGCAATCCGCCCCAATCGCAATCTCTCCTGCGAAATCGGCAACCTCCACCTTCGTACCCACGCTGATCGCGGTAACACCGGTATACTTGCCCGCCCCATCAAACACAATCCGGCCCACCTGGGAGCTGCGAACCAGCTTCCCGTCGGCGTTCGTCTCAGAGCCGCTCATTGTGTAGCCGAAAGCACCCGTAAGCGATGCGTTAGAACATTCCTGTGCATAAACGCACGTGGCCGCGAGCCCGAAGGCAAATAGGAGAGATTTAGTGAACATTTTTTATAGTACAACGAAAGGCACTTACCTGTGGTGGGGCCTACTTTCTTAGCCTCTCCCCAAACGCTCGAAATACCCTCCTCGCCACCTCCCCAGCCGATCGGTCAACGGGAGGCGCAAACATTCTCTGATCCCCTATTTCCCGGAATTCCGATATACCAATCAGGATCCCGATGAAACACCTCTTCCTCTCTTCCGCCCTCGCGCTATTCCTGGCCACCGCTGCCCACGCCGCCGAAGTCACTCTCGCCTTCGACCCCCTCACCGTCAAAGCCGGCGAAGAGATGCGCATCACCCTCTTCAACCCCTCCAACGAAGCTATCGAACTTCGCGTCTTCGCCTATAACGCCGTTGAAGCTACCTACGACGAAGGCCCCAAAATCGTCCTTCCCGCCGGCAAACTTCGCTTCTTCGACTTCAAAGCCCCCAAAGAGTTCGTCGGTCTCGGCGGTATCATCGAAACCGTCCCCGATCCCGCCCCCAAGCCCGAAGCCAAGCCCGGCGCTCCCCGCGGCATCATGCTCACCGATGTCTTGGTCAGCAGTATCAAATCCACCGGCTCCCTCCAACACCGCTCAGCCACCGGCAGCCAAACCATGGGCTACAGCTTCGGCGCCACCCAAACCGGCACCGGTTGGGCTGTGCGGACCGCCGCCAAGTCCGCCCGCCACGTAACCCATACCAATTGGGTCGGCTCCCCCGAATTCTAAGCAGAATCGTTCGACAATCACTGGGCGGCGGCGTACAGTATTCCTATGCACCGCCGCCGATTTCTTAATTCAACGGCCGGCGCCGTCGCTGCCTTCCAAGTCGATTCCGTAGCCCGCGCCCAATCCGCCTCCCAATCCGTCGTCTCCCGCCCAGCCGACACCGTCGCCCGCGATGAGGACTTCTGGCTCAACATCCGCCACGCGTTCACGGTCGATCGCAATATGATCAACCTCAACAACGGCGGCGTCTCTCCGTCTCCCAAAATCGTCATGGACACAGAGACGCGCTACCTCGAAATCGAGAACATGAACCCGTCCTACTACATGTGGAACGTTCTCGATCCCGGCCTGGAAACCGTCCGCCGCCGCCTCGCCCGCGAATTCGGCTGCGATACCGAAGAGATCGCCATCACCCGCAACGCCAGCGAGGCGCTCGAAATCGTCCAACTCGGCTTGGACCTGAAACCCGGCGACGAAGTCCTCACCACCAACCAGGACTACGGCCGAATGATCACCTGCTGGCAACAGCGCGAACGCCGCGACGGCATCGTGCTCAAGCAGATCAAATTCCCCGTCCCGCCCCCCAGCCTCGATTTCCTCACCAAGCGCATCGAAGAAAACATCACCGCCAAAACCAAGGTCATCCACATCTGCCACGTCACCAACCGGACCGGCCAAATCTTCCCGGTCAAGCAGATCTGCCAGATGGCCCGCGCCCGCGGCATTGAAGTGGTGGTCGATGGCGCCCACGCCTTCGCCCAGTTCCCCTTCAAACAAAAGGATCTCGATTGCGACTACTACGGCACGTCGCTCCACAAATGGGTCCTCGCCCCCATCGGCACCGGCATGCTCTATGTGCGCAAATCGAAGATCGAAAAGATCTGGCCCATGATGCCGGCCCCGCCTTCGATGAACGCCAACATCCGCAAGTTCGAGGAGATCGGTACCCACCCCGCTAGCCAGCGCAACGCCATCACCGAAGCGCTCAACTTCCACGACTCCATCGGCGGCGAACGCAAAGCCGAGCGCTTCCGCTATCTCCGCAAACGCTGGTCGAACGAACTCCGCCAACTCCCCGGCGTCAAAATCCTCAACAGCGAGGATCCCGAACAGTCCTGCGCCATCGGCTTCATCAGCGTCGACGGCATCAAGGCCCACGACCTCGCCAAGCACCTATGGGACAAGCACCGCATCTGGACCGTCGCCATCGTCACGCCTGGCGAATACGAAGGCCTCCGCATCACCCCCAACGTCTACACCACGTTAGAGGAGATCGATGAGTTCACCGCGGTGATGACCAAGATCATCAAGCACGGTTCGATTCCAGCCTAAGCCAGCGTCTCTTCCAGCGAAGCGGTGTGCAGAACCCGCTTCGCCCACCTGTGCAGCTCTTCATCGGAAGCCGCCTGGAGCCGCGCGCCGGCCCAGGCCGGCAGTGTGCCGAATTTCTCTGTCAACAACTCGCCCAGCAGTCCTTGCATGCCCCGTTGAACGCCCTGCTGCATCCCCTCATCGCGTCCTTTTTCATACTGCTGAAGGATCAACGGAGCCAGGACCTTGTTTTCCATCAAATCAATCATGCCAGCCTCCCTCATTCTCTCGTTGACAGCTTCTTCGATTCCCAGTATGCCAGATAGCAAAAGCAACGTCCCCGACGCCCAGCCTCGCTCTTCGCTCTTCATCTCCCGCAGTCGTGCCACCGCCGTTGCCAGCGCCTTTTCCCGGTCGCCCTTCGCCAACAGCGCCAGCGCCGTATCCGCCCAGTCCTCGCTCGCCAGCAACAACTCGGCATCATACTCCCGCAGATTCACGATCTCAAACCGGAACTCCATCGACGGCGACCGGTATCCACTCTCCAACCGAAGCGGCTCCCGCCCCAGATACAACACCGTTTGCACCACATGTTGCCGGTGGGTCGAGACTAAATAAGTGTAATATCCCAACATCCGCAGCCCGAACCCCGGCTCATTCGCCACCTGAAACTCCACCTGATGCATCGACCCATCGGCCGTGCGCACCACCATGTCGGCCCGGTTGTTCGATACCTGCGGCTGTTCGGTCGCCAGGTGTTCCGTGACTTTCCCGCCAAACAGCCGCCGGCGAATAATGCCGTCGCCGTCGTGCAGGAATAGGGTCTTCAGCGAGACGTCGTAACGGTGCGCCA
>CAMATG010000541.1 GCA_945860645.1 Candidatus Sulfopaludibacter sp. SbA3
TCGACGGGTTGGCGGGTTTGTTCCGGGGCAGCAACGGCCTCCGGAAGATCCGGATTTGGTGAAGCAGGGGAAGGGGATCTATGGGATCTCCTGCCGTGGGTGCCATGGCGCTGATTTGCGCGGTGGTGACATGGGCGGGCCCAATTTGCTGCGCTCTATGCTTTCACTGAGCGATCGGGAAGGCGAGAAGATTGTTCCCGTGATCCTGAATGGGGTCCAGGGCGGTATGCCTCCGATTCCGATGAGTCCGGCGGATGCGAAGGCTGTCGCCTCCTATGTGCGGAGTGTTTTGGGGACCATTGGCGGGCAAGGGAAGCCGCCTTCGGAACAGGCGCCTCCTTCGATTCTTGTGGGGAATGCCGAGGCGGGGAAGGTGTTTTTTGATTCCAAATGCGCCGGGTGCCATTCGGCTACGGGCGATTTGAAGGGCATTGCGACCAAGATTTCGGACCCGAAGATTTTGCAGAATACGTGGGTGGCCGGGGCTCGTGGCGGGCGCGGTGGGGCTCGGTCCGGGAAGCCCGTTACTGTTGCGGTGACGCCGAAGGGTGGTTCCACTTTGGAAGGGCGGTTGATCCGGATGGATGATTTTGTGGTGACGCTGGAGATGCCGGATGGGTCCGCCCGGTCGTTCGGGCGGGAGGGGGATTCCCCGAAAGTGGTGGTGAATGACCCGCTGGCGGGGCATCGCGCGCTGCTGCCCGTTTACTCCGATAAAGACATGCACAACGTGACCGCGTACCTGGTGACCTTGCAATGAGATTCCTACCTTTCCTTTTCGTGGTGGCGGCTGGCGTCGCGCCGGTTTTCGCGCAGGGCGCGGGCGTTTCGCCGGCGGATTTGTTGAGGCCGTTGAAGGAGTCGTGGCCGACGTATAACGGCGACTACTCGGGCCGGCGGTTCAGTGCGCTGAACCTCGTTAACACGGCGACGGTGAAGCACCTGTCGCTGGCGTGGAGCATCAAGATGACGCCGGGAATGCCGCAGGCCGGCGGGCGGCGGTTTGGCGGCGGGGCGCCGACGCCGTTGATTGTGGGTGGCGAGGGTACGGGCCAATTGAATGTGGGCGGGGGCACGATTAAGGCCTCGGTGCTGGCGGTGGATGGGACGCTATATTATTCGATGCCGGATAATGCGTGGGCCGTGGATGCTCGCGATGGGCGCGAGTTGTGGCACTACTACTGGAAGACGCGCGGCGGCACGCATATCGGCAATCGCGGGTTGGCGATGTGGAACAACTACCTCTACATGGAGACGCCGGACAACTATCTGGTGTGCCTGGAGGCGAAGACCGGGAAAGAGCGCTGGCACAAGACGATCGCCGATTTGGAGCAGGGGTATTTTTCGACGCCGGCGCCGATCGTCGTCGGCAACCATGTGCTGGTGGGGACCGGAAATGACATCGATTCGCCGGGGTTTTTGCTGTCTTTTGACGCGGAAACGGGCGATTTGCAGTGGAAGTTTTATACCGTTCCGATGAAGAAGGGCGACCCCGGGTTGGACACGTGGGCGAGTCTGGACGCGGCGCGGCACGGCGGGGCGCAGACCTGGATTCCGGGGGCGTATGACCCGGAGACGAAGCTGTACATCATCGGCACGGGGAATCCGACGCCGGCGTACACGACGGGCAAGCGCGGGGACGGGGACAACCTGTTCACGTGTTCGCTGGTGGCGATCAACGTGGAGACCGGGAAGATGGCTTGGTACTTCCAGACGTCGCCGCACGATATGCACGACTACGATTCGGCGCAGACGCCGGTGCTGGTGGATGGCGTGATTAACGGGAAGCCGCGGAAGCTGGTGGTGACGGCCGCGCGGAACGGATATTTCTTTACGCTGGACCGGGTGACGGGCGAGCGGCTGGTGACGACGAAGTATGGGCAGTACACGAACTGGGCGAAGGGGATGAACAAGTTTGGTGCGCCGGACCATGATCCGGTGAAGGATCCGACGGTGGGCGGGGCGCTGGTTTCGCCGACTTCCGATGGGACTGTGAATTGGCAGCCGCCGGCGTTTTCGCCGGATACGGGGCTGTTTTATGTTCCGGAGGGGAATGGTTTTTCGATCTTCTATCTGACCGATACCGATCCGCGCGGATCGATGGGATTGGGCGGGAAGGAAGAGGCGTATGTGGGCGTGCCGGGGAACTATTTGAGCGCCATTGACTACAAGACGGGCAAGGTGGCGTGGCGGCACAAGTGGTATGGGAATGGCGGCGGGGGCGGGTTGCTCGCTACCGCTGGCGGGCTGCTGTTTGCCGGGGATGGGATGGGCAATTTTGTGGCCCACGATTCGAAGACGGGCAAGCCGTTGTGGCATACGCGGATCGGGAATGTTTCGAATGCGCCGGGTACGTTTTTGCTGGACGGGAAGCAGTATGTGATTGTGGCGACGGGCGATACGATGTGGGCGTTTGTGTTGAATAACTAGGGGGTACGCGTATGGCCCGGGGCGTGTTGGGCATTCTGTGTTTCGCGGCGGCGGTGGCCGTCGCCGCGGGGCAGGGGATTGAGCTTGGCACGCGCGTGATGCGCGGTGAGGAAACCGCGGTGTATTCGGTACGGGCGGAGGGGGAGCGGTTTGTTTGGTTGACGGTGACGGCGCCGGGTGTGGATGTGGTGTTGGGTTTCGAAGGGGCGGAGAGCTATCAGCGGGAGCTTTTCGCTATGGTTCCGCGGGCGGGGGAGTTTCCGGTGACTGTCCGGGTGGTGGCGGGGGAGGGGGCCGTGGCGGTGACGCTGCGCGCTTTGCGGGTTCCTACTCCTGAGGACCGGCGGCGGGTGGCCGCGTTTGTGGCGACTTCGGAGGCGGCGTTCTTGTTGACGCAGCCGCCGGTGACGGCGGTGGCGAGCCGGACGGCGATGGGGAAGCTGGTGGAGGCTTTGGCGGTTTGGCGGGAGTTGGGCGAGACGCGGTGGGCGGGGTATGTGGGGCACGAGTTGGGGAACGCGTATTTGAATTTACAGGAGCTAGTGAAGGCGCGGGACGCTTTCTTGGACGCGCTGCCGTTGCGACGGGCGACGGGGGAGCCGCGGTTGGAGGCGTTGACGCTGAGCACGCTGGCGGCGGTGTATAACAACCTGGGCGAGTTTCGGGAGGCTGTGCGGTATGCCGAGATGGCGCTGCCGCTGCGGCGCGCCGCGGGGGACCGGAAGGGGGAGGCGAATACGCTGAACAACCTTGCCTTTTCGTATAACCGGCTGAACGAACGGGAGCGGGGACTGGAGTTGAACCTGCAGGCGCTGGCGATGCGGCGGGAGATGGGGGACCGGGAGGGGCTGGTGCTGGCGTTGGGGAATTTGTCTGTCGCCTACCGGTTTATGGGCAGGCGGAGAAGGGGCTGGCGATGGGTGTGGAGCAGTTGGCGGTGGCGCGGGAGTTGCGGGACGACCGGGCGGTGGCGGACGCGCTGAGCGGGTTGGCGCTGTCGCACTTATTGTTGGGCGATGTGCGGAAGGCGCATGGCTATTTGACGGAGGCGGAGCCGCTTTATGAAAAAGTCGGGGATGCGTTTGGGTTGTCGACCTTGTACAACGGGTTGGGGGCGACGAATGCGCAGTTGAAGCGCACGGGCGAGGCCGTTGGGTACTATGAGCGCTCGCTTGGGTTGCGGCGGAAGGCGGGGAATTTGCAGGGGCAGGCTGCGTCGTTGCTGGGGCTTTGTTCACTGGGGAATTCGGGGAGCGGGGAGGAGGCGTTGGGCATTGCGCGACGGTTGGGGGTGAAGCAGACGATTGGGCGGTCGTTGCGGTGTTTGGGGGATTTGGACCGGAAGGCGGGGCGGTGGGAGGCGGCGCGGGGGCGGTTGGGGGAGGCGGTTGTGACGTTTCGGTCGACGGGGGCTGATGCGGTGGATCTGTCGCTGGCGTTGGCGTCGTTGGGGGCGGTGGAGCTGCGGTTGGGGAATCTGCAGAAGGCGCTTGAGATTTTGAAGGAGGCGCAGGGGTTGGTGGAGGCGGAGCGGACGGGGTTGAGCGGGGATTTGCGGGCTTCGCTGCGGGCGGCGCGGGGAGACCTGTATTCGTTGGAGGTTGCGGTATTGATGGCGATGCATGGGCGGGATGCGCGGGGCGGTTTTGATGCGTTGGCGCTGGCGGCGAGTGAGCGGGGGCGGGCGCGGAGTTTGATCGAAAGCGTGGCGGATGCACGGTTGGATTTGCGGGAGGCGATGACGGCGGAGCAGTTGGGGAAGGAAGAGGCGTTGCGGGCGCGGGTGGCGGGGGCGCGGGGTGTGGGGGAGCGGGAGAAGGCGGAGCGGGAGTTGGACGTGCATCTGATTGCGGCGCGCGGGGCGGCGGTGAGTGCGTTTGCGAAGGCGCAGTATGCGGGGGCGTTGGGGGTGGAGGCGATCCGGCGGGAGGTGCTGGGGAGCGGGCGGGCGCTGGTGGAGTATGTGTTGGGGGAGTCGAAATCGTATGTGTTTGTGTTGGGTGCTAGCGGGTTGGTGAGTGCGGAGTTGCCGGGGCGGGCGGAGATTGAGCGGGAGGTGGCGGCGTACCGGAAAGAGGTTGCCGAGCGGGTGACCGGGTTGACGGTGGCGGGGGCGATGGGGCGGTATTCGGTTTCGAGCCGGAAAATGTATTCGTTGCTGGTGGGGCCGGTGGAGAAGGCGTTGGCGGGGAACAGGGAACTGATTGTGGTGCCGGACGGGGTGTTGGCGTATGTGCCGTTTGAGACGTTGACTGGAGCAGGGCCGTTGGTGGCGAAGTTCGCGATTGCGTATGCGCCGTCGGCTTCGGCGCTGGCTGGTTTGCGAACGCGGGCGGGGGCTGCGGTGGGCGGGACGTTGTTGGCGATGGGGGATCCGGTTTATGGGCCGGCGGCGGGGCTGGCGGAGCGGGGCGTGGGGCTGGCGCAGCTGCCGAATACGCGGGGGGAGGTGACGGCGATCGGGGCGTTGTTCGGGGCGGGGGAGCGGCGGATCTATCTGGGGGCAGAGGCGAAGGTGGGGCAACTGAAGGGCGCGGATTTGTTGGGGGTTCGGTA
>CAMATG010000542.1 GCA_945860645.1 Candidatus Sulfopaludibacter sp. SbA3
GCCACGCCGCCGCCTTCTGCGCCCGCAGCAGTTCCGACGTATCTTCCAACACAATCACGTAGCCCGACGTCACTCGCTCGTCAATCGGCGCCACCGTCACCGACAAGTGCAGCGTCTGCCGGTCGTGCGGAACATCCAGCTGCCGCGCCGCCACGCCCGTCCGCCGCGCCCGGTTCATCAGGTAGCGGATCTCCACCACATCGGCCGTCTGGAACAGCTGCTCCAACCGCGACGCCCCCTGTACCCGCTCGGCCCCGAACATCCGCTGCAACGCGTGGTTCACAGTCTGAATCCGCCCGTCCGCCGACACCGAAATCACGCCCGTCGGAATCGATTCCAGAATCGTCTCCGTAAACCGCCGCCGCGCCTCCAGCTCCCGGCTCGACGATTCCAAATCCTGCGTCATCTCGTTAAACTGCCGCACCAGCGTGGCCAATTCGTCCACCGCGCCCACCTGAATCCGGTGCCGCAAATTCCCCCGCCGCACCTCCCGCGCCGCTTCCAACAACGCCGCAATCGGCACCGTAATCTGCCGCGCCAAAAACAGCGCCACCCACGTCGCCACGAACAAAATGAAAAGCGTAATCAGCGCCAGATACAACAGGTAAAACCGCCGCGTCTCCTGCCGGTCCAAGCCCAACTGGCTATACTCGGCCACGTACCCGGAAATCTCCCGTTCCTTCTGGTCCAGGTCCACCGGCATGTGGTTCGTCAACACCAGCCGCCCGCCCGTCCAGATCGCCGCCGCTTCCACAATCCGTCGCGCCGAATTCGACCGGTTCCGCGCGTCCCACGAACACACCGTCAGCTTCCCCCGCGACGGCGATTCAATGTGGACCTCCACAATGTCGTTGTCATCGCAGAGCTTTTCAAACAGGTCGCTGTTCGCCGGCCCGCCATGCGCGAACACTTCAATTTCCGGCAGTCCCGCCATCCAGCTCGCCTGCGCCCGCGCCCGGATTTGAGACTCCTTCGCCAGCGCCACGCCCGTGTCCGTCAACGCCAGTTTCACGTTCTCCGCCGGCCGCGAGAACCACTGCTTGATGTTCATGTTCAGCACCTGGTAGCTCCACAGCACCATGAACAACACCGGCAAAAACGACAGCAGCAACGCGCCCGTCACCAGCTTCGTCTTAATCCGCGACCCCTCGCTATCCCGGCTCCGCTCAATGTACAGCTTCACCATCAGCCGGAACAGCATGAACGCCAGCCACACCATCAGCAGGAACACCAGCGTCGACATCGCCCAGTACAGATAGACCTGTCCGACGTTGGCGGGTCCCAACTTGCCCATGTTAAATGAGCCTTGCCAGATCACGAGGCCAACCAGTATCAGCAACGTGACAACGGCCGCCGCATTAAGCAGACGCTTCCGCATGGATAGACTAATTATAGGCGTTATGTTCAAAAGAGTTAACGGGTCTTCCAGGCCTTCTCAATCACCGGCCGGATGATCGCCGCGAACTCCCCATAGGCCGGCGCCAGGAAGTGCAGCATGTCTTTCTGATACAGCTCCACCCGCGGTTCTCCGTTCTTATCAAATAGCGCCGGATTCACGTCGATATACGCCAGTCGCGCATCGGTTTTCGATCGCTTCTCCACCATTCCGTTTGCCGCGTCCACCACGTCCCAGAAGGCCTTTTTCTGCGGTGCCCGGTTAATCGAAACGTAGTAAATCTTCGTCTCCGGCAGCTTCGCGTGCACCCGTTCGACGAACTGAAAATACCGCCCCGCAATCTCCTCCGCCGGGATCTTCGCGTTCACGTCGTTGCTCCCGCAGTAGTACACAATCATCCGCGGCTCATACGGCAGCACAACCCGGTCCATGTAGTGCAAGATGTCGTTCGTCTGCGACCCGCCAAACGCCCGGTTGAACACCGGCAACGGCGCCATCTGCTCGGCCACATTCGTCCACTGCCGGAAGATGCTGCTGCCGATAAACAGAATCCCGCCCTTCGCCGGCGCGGCCACTTTGTCTTGCTCCTCAAACGCCGCAATTGCCGCCGCAAACCGCTCCGGCTTCGCGCCCTGGCCCCAAACCGCCAGCGTCAGCAATCCCACTAGGATGAGTCGAATCATCATCCCAACTACTCTATAGGAATATGTCGAGCAGTCTGTTCTCCCCCCTCCCCATCCGCGGCGTCACCCTCCCCAACCGCATCGCCGTCTCGCCCATGTGTGAATACTCCGCCGTCGATGGCTTCGCCAACGATTGGCATCTCGTCCACCTCGGCTCCCGCGCCTCCGGTGGCGCCGGCCTCGTTATGGTCGAAGCCACCGCCGTCGAACCCGCCGGCCGCATCACCTTCGGCGACCTCGGCCTCTGGTCCGACGCCCACATCGAATCCCTCCGCCGCATCGTCGCGTTCCTTAAATCCCAAGGCGCCGTCCCCGCCATCCAACTCGCCCACGCCGGCCGCAAAGCCAGCTGCGAACTCCCCTGGAACGGCGGCCTTCCCATCGCCCCCGGCCAACCCAACGGCTGGCAAGTGGTGGCCCCCAGCGCCATCCCCTTCCGCGATGGCGACCCCGTCCCCCACGCCCTCTCCCCCACCGAAATCGAAGCCCTGATTAACGCCTTCGCCGCCGCCACCCGCCGCGCCCTCGCCGCCGGTTTCGAGGTCATCGAAATCCACGGCGCCCACGGCTATCTCATCAACGAATTCCTCTCTCCAATTGCCAATCTCCGCCAGGACGAATACGGCGGCACGTTCGACAATCGCACCCGTTTCCTCCGCGAAATCATTGAAGCCGTCCGCGCCGAAATGCCGGACCATCTCCCGCTCTTCCTCCGCATCTCCGCTACTGATTGGGTCGAAGGCGGCTGGACGATTGACGACTCCGTCCAACTCGCCCGCCTCGTCCAACCCCTCGGCGTCGACCTCATCGACACCTCCTCCGGCGGTAACGCCCTCCACGCCAAAATCCCCGCCGGCCCCGGCTACCAGGTCCCGCTTGCCGCGCAGATCCGCCGCGACGCCAAAATCCTCACCGGCGCCGTCGGCATGATCACCGAACCCCAACAAGCCGAAGACATCATCAACGCCGGCCAAGCCGATCTCATCCTCATCGCCCGCGAACTTCTCCGCGATCCCTACTTCCCCATGCGCGCCGCCCAAGCCCTCGGCGCCCCGCTCGCAGTCCCCAACCAATACCTCCGCGCCTGGCACCACAGCACCCCCCGCGCGGGGAGATAAACCCGTCCCCGCCGCATCCCAATGGCCCTCCGTCCCCTCATTGCTCTCTTGCTCCTCAGCGCCGCAGCCCACGCCGCCGACCCCCGCCTCACCCGCCAGCAAGTCCGCAATCTCACCACCCACGCCCAGCAAGCCATCGCCGCCAAGGACCTGGAACCCGCGCGCATCACCCTCGAAGAAGCGCTCCGTCTCTGCCGCACGCTCCCGCCGAATGAGTATAAGTGCATCACCGACGTCCAGTGGCACCTCAGCCGCCTTTACCTGTTGCGGAACGACCGTCCCAAAGCCGAAGCCATCGCCCTCGCCCGTCTCGATCTGCTAACAAAAAATCAACTCGCCTCCGGCCCGCCCGATCTCGACATCGGCGTCGCCCTCTTCGAACTGCAAAGCCTCTATTCCGCGCCCGGCAACGCCATGCTGGAGCGCATCTACGCCAACCGCGGCTTGCAGTTCTACCAGCGCTGCATCTCTGGTTACCCTGCCTACCGCGACGCCTGCGATCGCAACCTCGCCGCCGTCGAAGCCCTCCACGCCAGCAGCCTCTTCGTCGCTCAAAAATACGCCGAAGCCGCGCCCTTCGTCCTCTCCGTCGTCTCCCGGCCCGATGCCGGCGTGCAAAAAGAACTGCTCATCGCCGCTCTCCGCATCCACATCACCATCCTGCTCTCCGGCGGAAAAGTCATCGACGCCGCCCCCTTCCAACAACGCCTCCTCCGCCTGGAAACCGCAAAGCCCTAGCCCAAGCGCCCTCCCAACGCCATCCGGCGCCCCAAGGTCACCAGCCCCCCGCAATAACCCCCAATCCAGCCCAATCCAACGGCCCTCTTCATGCACACCAAAAGGCATGATGAAAACCCTCCTCGCCGGCCTGATCATCTCCGCCGCCCTCGCCATCCCCGCCTATTCCCAAATCTCGATCCGCATCGGCCCGCCCCGCGCTCAGGTGCAGCGTCGTCCCCCCTCCCCCGGCCGCGGCTACGTCTGGATCCAGGGCTACCAGAACTGGAACGGCAACGGCCACCAATGGACTCCCGGCCGCTGGGAACAGCCGCCCAACCGCCGCCAAAAGCATTGGGACAAACACCACTGGGTCAAACGCAACGGCGGCTGGGTCCTCATCGAAGGCCGCTGGCGCTAACCCTACCGGATCCCAGACAACTTCGCCGCCGCCGCCGTCTCCGGCGTCGCCCGCCATCGCCCGTCCACCAGCCGAAGCTCGATCTGATAGCGCGCCGGTCCCCGCGCCAACACTCGCGCCGTGCCCGCCTCGCCAAACGTCACCCGGTCAATAAACTGCGTCTGCGCGCCCAGCATCGGTGAATCAAACATATCCGCCGTCAGCACCACGCTCTCCCACGCGTGCTTCGGACGCAGTAAATCCACCGCGAACAACATGTGAAACGCGTGCCCCATACCGCCATCGGTATCCTCGCAAAACAGCATCTCGCGGCCATCGGCGAGCGGTGTCCGCCGGCAGTGCCGCGTGATCACGCCCATCTTGTACCAAACCGGCTTCCACACGCCCCGGGTCTTCGTCAGCAGCAACGTGCCGCCCCACAAATACGGATGGGACTCCGCCCCGCTACCGCTCACAATCGCGTCTTTGCTCGACGCCGAAAGAAAGTGCCCGAACAAAACGCCATCCGCCCGCCACGCCACACCCTCGCGCCACGGATACCCCTTGTTCGCCCGCAGCGGAACCTCGTCGTAGAAAACATCGCCGCACCCGAAAACCGCGCGGCCCTTCTCTTTCCCCACACGCACCCCGCCCGGACACGCGGCCT
>CAMATG010000543.1 GCA_945860645.1 Candidatus Sulfopaludibacter sp. SbA3
AGACCTTCCGTGGACGTATGGGCCGCCGTGGGCATCGCCCGATCATACCCAACGACGACGAAGATCGGACTGAAGATTTGCGCCTTCGGCGCAGATGATGCTGTCGGCCTCATGCTCAGAAAACTACGTTTTCTGAAGGCCGTCAACACCTCTCCCTCACCACACTGGCGGTTCTGCCAACAGCCGCCCATGCGCAGGATAGCTATGGCGCCGAGTACGCCAAGACGAAGAAGGGCGGCCTTCTCCTCGACAAGATGGAACTCAAGCAATCCCGGCCCGATGCCAAAGGGTCGTTTGAAAACGCGGTTGCCATGAACGGCCACGCCCTCGTCTTCCAGCACGACTACAACCTCTGTCTGGTGAAGATGGAACCCGGTGCGAAGGCCTTTACTCCGGCTGGGGTCCGCTGGTGCGTCAGCCAGGAAGCGAAGGCGGCCTACAAGAACACGCGCAAGGTGATCTTCGCCAATGGCATGCTGCAGTGCCTCGACGCGGCCGGCAAGGTCGTCTGGGCGTCCACCCCGAAGAAGGATCCCTACGCCAAGATCATCATTGCGCCGAACGGTCAGTTGATGATCACCAACGCCGTTGGCGCCGTGTACTGGTCCAAAAAGTAGTCCGGAAGCCACTTCCCGTGCAGAGCCGCGCCCGGCGCGGCTCTTGCCGCGTTTGCGGAACAGCCAGACCGCCCGTACCGGCCCCTGAACGGGAACCGTACCCGCCTGGGCCGCTACGCAACCGTCAAGGGAGAGCACTAGGCGACGCTACTCCACCCCAAACACCGCCGCCAGATCCGGCAATGTCGCCATCAGCGTCATCGGCTGCAACGGAGAAGCCACAAACCCATGCTTCTCATAGAACCGCTTCGCCCCGTCCGAAATCGCATGGATCAGCATCGCTCGAACCCCGATGCTCTCCGCCGCCCGCAGCGTCCGCAACACCGCATCCCGCAATAGCGCCGCACCAAGCTGGTGCCTCTGCCACTCCCGATCAACAGCCAATCGTCCCAGAACCACGACCGGAATCGGATCCGGCATATTCCGCTTCACCCGCCCGGTCGCGGCCGTCCCCAGAACCGCTCCGCTAGCCAGGCAATAATAACCCACCACTCGCTTCCCCACACAGACGACATACGTCCGCGATGCCCCCGAACTTTGATTCGGCAACGCCCGCTTCTGCAGCCACTCGTTCAGTGACGGCTCCGCGCCACAGTCGAACAACCCCAATTCGTGCTCCGCCGAAATCGGCACCGGAGCAGCGAATACAGCCTCGCGGCCTACCGCTCCCACGGCGGACGCACACTGGCCAGTTTCTGCAAGCCTGCCCGCGCCTCGGCCGGGGCGTCCAACAGGGCAACGAAGGCCCGGTACTGGTCACTGTCTGCATGAAACACCCGCTGATCCAATATCACCGCCGCCGCCTCGCGGCAAGCCGTCTCCAGCATGAAGTCCGAGCGATTCTTCCCCAAAAGCAAAGCAGCCGCATCGATCAACTCTTTCTGCTGCTTTTTCACACGAATGTGGATCGGCGTCGAACGCGCAGCAACTGCCTTAGCCCGCGCAGGTCGAACCGGGTTTGAGACGCTCATGAACGAATGCTCCTACCTGACATCCTAGTGATCCGTGTTGACGTTGTCAACACAAGCGGTGCTATCCGCTCGGGCGCCGCCGCCATTCGGCGTGCCGAGTCCATCCCGCCGGCTCGTCAATGCCATAGCCTGGAGCGAAGACCGGCTAAATCTCCCGCGGGTGAATGATCGGCACACCACAAACGCCAAAATCCCTAACGTTTCGGGTGACGACGACCAACTCATGTTCAACCGCCGTAGCAGCAATCAGACCAGCTGCAACGGCCACGACATTGCCACCCCGCCGCGCGCCAACGCTCAGCCGTCCCCATCGGTCCGCGATCGGCCGCGTGATCGGGAGCAAGTTCGCACCAAACCAATCAGGCACACCAGTAGAAAACCAGGATTCCAACTCCGCACGTCGCTTACCCATCGGCAGATTCTCAATCCCCAATCGAATCTCCCAGATCGTGACGACGCTACTGAAAAGCCGTTCCTGGTCGGCACGATTCAGCCATCCGATCACTCTCGGGTCAGGCTGCGGGCGCACAAACTCCGATACGACGTTGGTCTCGATCAAACACCCGTTCACAGGTCAATCGGCTTCGGATACTCCCGCTCGCGCTCCAATACCAATCCGGAATTGCGCAACGGAGACTCCAGCAAAAACTGACCGAGCGGAACTTTCGGTGCCTTACCAGCGTCACCACCGCCACGATCGTTATCCGTTAACCGCATCGCGTCCAACAACAAGTCCTCAACGCTCACAAATCCGCCCCGGGGCATTCGGTCCAATAGCAGCGATTCCAACTCTGGGAACGGAGGCACCGAAAGGCACCGTGTCGCGGCCCGTCGTGGTGACCTCTAACCCGGTTATGGGTTTTTCGGGTTTCGCGTGGCTCTGGCCTTTCGTCGGGCCGCTGGGCACGGCCGGGTTCGTCGCGGCGCTGGTTATCTTCATGCTGCTCGACCACCGCGATCTGCGTGATCGCCTGATCGGGCTGATCGGGCTGATCGGGCTGATCGGGCACGGACAGCTCGCTACGACCACGAAGGGATTCTACGAAGCTGGAGGGCGCGTCAGCCGGCAGTTGTTGATGCAGTCCCTTGTGAGTCTTGTGTACGGCATACTGGCCTTCGCCGGGCTGTATCTCCTCCACGTCCCTCACCCATTGGTCTGGGCGGCGCTGGGTGCAGTGCTTCGATTCATCCCCTACATCGGCCCCGTACTCGGAGCCGGCGCGCCTATCCTTGTCAGTCTCGCGGCCCTGGAGGGGTGGACTGAACCACTGATTGTCTTCGCCCTATTCGTCGTCCTGGAGCTGTTCACGAATCTCGTGCTCGAAACGGTGCTGTATGCCGGGGCAGCCGGCGTGTCGCAGGTGGCGCTGCTGGTATCCGTCGCGTTCTGGACGTGGCTGTGGGGTCCGCTCGGGTTGCTGATGGCATCGCCGCTGACCGTGTGCCTCGTCGTGATCGGCAAGCACGTGCCCGGCCTCGCGTTCGTCGGCATGTTGATGGACGACAAGCCGGCGCTCGCGCCCGAGTACGGCTACTATCAGCGCCTGGTGGCCCGCGACCTCAGCGAAGCGTCCGAACTGATCGAGAGCCACATCAAGACCAATCCCCCCGAATCGGTGTACGACGCGCTGATGTTGCCGGCGCTCAATTATACCGAGCGTGACCGTTTGGAGCAGCGGCTCTCTTTGGAAGAAGAAGCGGCGGTCATCGAGGCGACCCGGGAGTTGATCTCGGACGCGGCCGAGAGCATCCGGCGCCACGCGGACACGAAGCCACCCGCGGCATCCACCGATCCATCGCTCTTGGAACCACGCCAGCCGCTGGCCGTACTGGGCTACGCGGTCAACGGGGCCGCCGATGAAGTCGCGCTCGCGATGCTGGCACAACTGCTGGACGATCTGCCGATCGCCATGGAGATCACCGGTGGGCGCATGCAGGCGGTGGAACTGCTGTCGCTGGTGCGAGACCGACCGTTCGCTGTCGTTTGCTTCTCTGATCTCCCACCCAGCTCGGCGTCGAAGACACGGTATCTTGTGAAGAAGCTTCGCTCAGCACTGCCCGAGTTGCAAATCGTGGTGGGACGATGGGGACCGCCGGCGCTGGCGGACGAGAGCCCGCAGGCGCTCGTCGACGCGGGTGCGAATCACGTCGCCTCTCTGTTAGTCGCGAGCCGGAATTACCTCGGTAGCCTTCTGGAGATGCCGCGCATTCCGGTCCCGGATACCGCGCGGACGTGCGGCGATGCATAGGCCGTGCGCGAGCAGCAGGCAAGACTCTGCTCAGAGGGACTATCCGGCATGAAGCCCCAATGCGGCTTTCTGAAATTCATCGTTCGTTTTGGGTTTCTCGCCAAGGGCGCGGTTTATCTCGCCGTTGGATTGCTGGCCCTGCAGGTCGCGGTTGGTTTCGGCGGTGAAACGAATGACCCGAAAGGCGCTCTCGAGGAAATCGGACGACACCCATTTGGGGCAACGCTTCTGCTAGTCCTCGCGGTCAGCTTGCTGCACTACTCGGCGTGGAAGTTCGTGGAGGCGTTCAAGGACCCCGAACACGTCGGCAAAGGCCTCCGTGTAGGCTCTGGTGCAAAATCATCGGCATGGGTGAAGATGGGGAAATCTCCCGATTCTATTCAGTCGAAGATCTGCTCGCAGACCGGCATTTCGATGCGGAGTTTCGGAATTGTATCCGCCGGTGAGCCGCCATTTAAAGCTATCCTCAACACGTGCCCCACCCGCTCCTACCAGACGCTCTCCGCACACAACTTCCAATACTCCACGCCCAGCGGAATACGGCCGAGCCAATCCTTTACACACGCTACTGCGTACCCGACGGAGCCTGGCAATTCTTCGTGGCCGAAGGAGAACCGGCCGACAGCGACTACCTGTTCTTCGGATTGCTGATGGAGAGCGAAGATGAGGGCGACTGGAATTGGGTGGAGATGCGACTGTCGGAATTGATCGCGGTGCCGGGGTGCGTTCGCTGGATGAGGAGTTCGAGCCGGGGACCTTTTCGGATGCGGTGCCGTATCCGTATGCGGACTAAATGAGCGGCAATTATCAAACCACGCCATCACGACTGCCCGGTCGCTCACAGTCCAAACTTCGGAAGCGCGAGGCGGAAGACAACCTCTAAATTATCAGCAACTTCGAGATTTTCGAGAACCACAATACCGCCCCGCTAACGCCGCCCGCGCCGTAGTTCCTGTAACGCGCGTATTTCCCGGTCCGCATCCGCTGTCCGTCCTAACTTTCGGTAAATCTGCGACAACTGCAAATGGGCCGCCTCCGCGAGTGCCGAAGCCGGCTCCGCCTGCAACACTTTCTGTAAGGCGCCTTCTGCTCCGCTTAGGTCTCCCGTCGCCGCTAACGCCTTGCCCAGCGCCAAAT
>CAMATG010000544.1 GCA_945860645.1 Candidatus Sulfopaludibacter sp. SbA3
TGGGAGACGTTGGAGCCTCGGCCGAAGTTGCAGTTGGGGTACATCCGAGTGTTGCTGGGGCAAGGGCTGTTGGACCTGGGTCGGCGGGAGCGGGCGGAGGTGCTGGCGCGGGAGGGGTTGGAGATTTTGAAACCTGTTGTGCGGCCGGAGCACTGGATGATGCAGCAGGGGAGTATTGTGCTGGGTGGGGCGCTGATCCGGGGCGGGCAGGTGGGGGAGGGGCGGAAGGTGTTGGGGCCGGTGATTGCGACGTTTGAGGGGAAGAAGGCGAAGGGGTGGTGGGCGGAGGTGGCGCGGCGGTATGCGCGGGAGGGGGAGAGGTAGTTGCCGTTGGGAGTCTTCGGGGTTTTTGGGGTGGTTTTGGGTTGTTTGTTGGGTGTTTTGGGTTCAGGGAGGGGATAACCCGGGGGGTAAGTTGTTTGTTTTCAGTGTTTCTTGGGTTATTTCCACCTTTTCGAGAGTTGTGGGCCCGGCTGGGGGTGGCGAATGTCAAAAGGGCTTGTTCTGTTGGATGCAGAACAAGCACTCACTCTTTCATTATAGCAGGTTGTCAAGGGTTGGATGGGGTGGGTTGATTGTAAGTTGTTGATTGGGTGGGGGATAGGAGAAAGTTTTTGGCTGTGACCCGCTTTTGCCGCCTTTGTCCGTTGATGACCGGTGGTGATTGCCCGTATCTTCACACTCATGACAGCCACAACATCTTTGACCACCGAACACGCGGCGATTGCGAGCGTGCTGGAGCTATACCTGGAGGGAAGCCGACAGGGGAAGAGCGAGCTGATGAAGCCGGCGTTTCATCCGGAGGCGTCCTTTTTCGGGTACGCGGGGCCGGGACTTGCGGTTGGAACGGCTTTCCTTTTCGACTGGATCGACCGGAATGGCGCGGCGCCGATGATTGAGCCGCGGATTGTGAGTGTCGACATTTTGGACTCGCTGGCTGTCGTCCATCTGGATGTGGCGGGGTGGTCGGGGACGTTGGCTGGCTCCGGGGTTCGGATGACGGATATCTTCACGCTGTTACGAACGCCGGAGGGGTGGACGATCATCCAGAAGGCTTTTCACTGGCATGGCTGAGATACACTGTCGCCATATGCCGGAACGAAACGCGCCCCGGAAGACATTGGAATCCTGGAAACAAATTGCGGCCTATCTGGACCGCAGCGAGCGCACGGTCCGGCGGTGGGAGAGTGAAGAGGGCCTGCCGGTGCACCGGCGCGAGCATCAGAAGCAGGATACGGTGTTTGCCTATACGCATGAGGTGGAGGCCTGGGCGCGACGGCACACGCGGCTTCCGGAGGCGCTTGCCGCGCCGGTGGAGGCGCCGGAGGTGGCGGTTGCGAATAGTTACCTGACGGAACACGATGCGATTACGCGGACCATGCATTGCTACATTGCTGGCGCACGGGCCGGGGATAGTGGCGTCATGCGGCCGGCCTTCCATACGGATGCCACGATTTCCGGTTTCTGTCTAGGGGTGGAGTACGGCGGTTCGGTGCGGCACGTTTTTGAGTGGATTGACGCCAATGGTCCGGCTCCGCGGATTCAGGCGCGGTTTGCGCGGATCGAGATTATCCATACGATCGCGGTTGTGCATTTGGAGGTGGAACATTGGTCGGGTAAGCTGGCGGGGGCGGACGCGCATGCTTCCGATGTTTTTACGTTGTTGAAGGTTGGGGGCGAGTGGAAGATTACGCATAAGCTGTTTCACTGGCACCAGTTGGGGGCGGGGTGATTTGCGTGATTTTTGCCGCCTTTTTCCGTTGTTGACCGGCGGCGATTGCCCGTATCTTCCCACTCATGACAGATACAAAATCTTTGACCGCCGATCACGAGGCGATTGCGGGTGTGCTGGTGCTTTATTTGGAGGGAAGCCGGCAGGGGAAAAGTGCGCTGATGTGTCCGGCGTTTCATCCGGAGGCCTCGATCATTGGGCACGCGGGGGTGCCACTGGCTATTGTCTATCTGAATGTGGCCGGTACCGGGGTTCGGATGACGGTTAGATTCACGCTGTTGCGGACGCCGGAGGGGTGGACGGTCCGGCGGTGGGAGAGTGAAGGGACCTGCCGGTGAACCGGTGCGGGCATCAGAGGCAGGACACGGTGTTTGCCTATCCGCATGCGGTGGAGGCCTGGGCGCGGCCGCATACCAAGCTGCCTGAGGCGTTTGCGCCGCGGAATGGGTAGGGATCGCGACGTAGTGGGTAGCGGGGCCAGGTAGTCCTCGTGGATGACGATGAGGGCCCAGATCTGCGGATCGGCCAGCAGCGCGGCGAGTTACTGGGAGAACTCGTTTTGATTGTGTGTCTCGGTTGGGCTGACGCGGAGGATCTCTTCGAATTGATCGAAGATGAGGAGCGGGTTTTTCCGGTGTGGGCGGGCGTGGACGAACTCCGCAAGTGTGGTTTCGTCACCGTCCTTTTTCCAGTTGTTGCTGACGCTCCAGACGTAGCGGTTGGAGGTGATTTCGGCGGGCGGTTCGGAGTTGACGCGGGTTGGTTCCCAGACGTCGAAGTGGTCTTCGAGTTCAGGGATGAGGCCGGCGTTGATGAGGGAGCTTTTGCCGGCGCCGGAGGGGGAGTGGAGCAGGACGAGGCGTTCGGAGATGAGGCGGTGGCGGAGTTCGGTGATCTCGCGGTTGCGGCCGAAGATGGGATTGGTTTTGGCTAAGGGGCGCGGGCCGACGAAGGGGTTTGACATTGGTTAATCCGGAAGGAAGCGGCGAATGAAGTGGGCGGCTGTGCCGGGGGTGTCGGGGAGTTCCTTGGCCAGTGGGGGCCCTTCGATCAATGCCGGCACCAGCGCCCACACGCGCTCGGCCTGCACGATGCCGTAGATCGGACCGATGTTGGGATGGTGGAGCGATGCCAGCAGTTCGGCTTCGCGCTGCAAGCGGGCACAGCGCTCGGGGTCGGAAGAGAAGGCGGCGGGCACCGCCTTGCGCGCCAAATCCCGTTTTAGAATTGTGTCGCTGGCTTTATCCAATTGACCCATGCCGCCAGCGCCTTGCGCGGCGATCATTTCAAATGGGCCGAGCTTGTCGCCTGCGGAAAGCGGCATCTAGGGAGTTTATCCGATCTGGAGGCGGTCAACTCCTGGGTTACGGCGTATCCGTCACTTACTTCTCAAGTTCGCCGTTTCTGCGTCGGGTTCAGCCTCCGCGCAAAAGTAGGGGAAGAGTGTGCCGACAATTCGGACACTATCCGGCCGCACACTTCAAGGGCCTTGAGTTACTGGGTCAGGTGACCAAAACGGACATTGACGCGGAAGCGTTATGCGCGCCGCGCGGTACATATCGTATTTACATTCAATGACTTGCATCATGCGTCGCGTTTCGGTTGACTTGCCTGCACAGGGAAGACTTCCGTCAAGTACTGTCGGGTGGCATGGCGTGGCCAACCGGCTGACCGCAGACCGTCCTCCGCTTGCTCTCCGTCCCCACTGGCACTAACCGGGCTAGGCAACAGCCCCGTCATTCAATTGTTGACGCCCAGCCCTGCTACTATGGGCCCAAGGGCTAAAATCGCGCCTACACCAATGAGAATCCAGAACGCTGGGCTGTGTCCCTTGCCCACCTGATTGATGGACTTTACCTCCGCGAAGGCGACGGTCTTGTCCTCAATCGAGTTTCCATTCGCCACTTTCAAGGTGAGACCTCCATTGGTGATGCTGCCAATTTGGCCACGCAGCTTCGCCTTGGACATGAGTTGCACCTGAACCAACGATCCTGGCGGAATACTGAGAGCCTTCTCCTTAACGGTGGGGGCTTTGGTTGAGTTGTGCGCCGCTGCCTGAGCGTCTCCGGCAGTCAACAGCGTGGAAACCACGACGAGAAGCCAAGTTGACCCAATAGCACAAAGCTGACGCATAGCCGTTTGCCGTCGTAACCCAAACAAATGGTCCATTGGAACCTCCTAGAAGCAATGTTTACTCTTTTCGTCAGTCAGACAGAGTGCCTGCTTGCCAACGTGCACGCACGTCGGCCGCACCGATATTTCCGCGACCTCACAGCGTAGACTACGGCTCCAACGCCATAGTGGCGGCGTCCGAACGGAGTCTCGCGTCCACAACCCGGACTTGATCGAATCCGCTGCCTCGTCCAGATCGCTAACCGACGTCTACTTCGGATCCTGGTAAGCCGTTTTGTAGCTCGGAATCAGTGCGGACAATCCGCCAGCAATCCCCACCGGCAACCCAATCAGCGCAGCCCGCGCGGCGGCGGTTTGTCCCGTCTCATTCCGCGCATGCGCACCCCCCGTCTGATCGAGGGCAATCCCCAGCCCCAGCCCGATCCCGGCGCCAATCAGTGCGTTCTTCATTCGTCCGTGTGCCTTCACCTCCACGCGCTGCACCTCGGCCTTGGGCAGCGTCCGTTCCGTATCTCCGGTGGTGAACAGCAGCGATTCCGTATCCAGTCTTCGAAATGTACCCGTAGTCGTCTCGTTGTCTTTGCTTGTGATCCGGATCTGTTCGCCCTTCTCCAGAATGCGGACCTCGTCCCATGATCCACGCACGGGCGCAGCGAAAACCTGTGCCAACGAAGCCATCAGAACCATGGAAAACGCCATTGAGGTATTCACTTGTGTGCCACCTCCAGCCCACTTCTATGCCTCCTTCGCCGTTTTCGAGCGGAAACTTTTTAAAAGAAGCGCGAACCGATAGCCTGTCGTTCTCGGAAATCTCATCTTGAGACCTGATCGGGCGGGATTCACGGCCTTTGGGGATCCTTTAGGGAGAGCCTTTGGACTTTACTCGCTCCGCGTCGTCGGCTGACAATGCTTCCTTCCGCGATGCCAATAGGCTCACAGGCGCGGCCTCGGTGACGGTCACTAGTACCTAGTTGCACTAGTTAGCGTACTGTGTCATTCTGGCGCAATGCGCCGACCACCCGCGATGTTTCGCCTTACAGATGAGGAATTGAAGACGTTGGAGGGCTGGCTCCGGCAGGGTAAGACCGAACAGCGTATGGTGGAGCGG
>CAMATG010000545.1 GCA_945860645.1 Candidatus Sulfopaludibacter sp. SbA3
CTTCGATGCGGCCGAGCAGGCGATAGTAGATCTGGATCAACGCCCAAAGCGAGGCGCGGCTGTCGGCGTGCACCATCTGGATCAGCGGCATGGCTTCGTTGTAATAGGCCCGGGCGCGGGACGCTTCGAAGCGCATGAGTTCGACGAACTCCGGCGTATAGGCGATTTGCGGCGGATTCACGCCGAAGCGGGCGAGATCGTCGGCGGGAAGATAGACGCGGCCCAGGCCGATGTCCTCCTGCACGTCGCGCAGGATATTCGTCAATTGGAAGGCAATGCCGCACTTTTCGGCCAGGTCCAGAGCGCGATTATCGTCGAACCCGAAGATATGAATAATCGTAAGGCCAACGACGGAAGCGACGCGATAGCAGTATTTGTACAGGTCTTCGAACGTCGCAATGACCTGCGGCGCCAGATCGCTCGACACGCCGTCGATCATGTCGTGGAAGTACTTGTGGGGGATCTTGTAGCGGCGCACGGCGTCGTGGAAAGCCGGCCAAACGGGGTGCCCGCCGAACTCGCCGTTGAGAGCGCGGTCGAGGTCTGCACGCCACTGGGCCATGGTTTCCATGGTAGTGGTACCGGTCTCGTCGCTCAGATCGTCGCAGTAGCGCATGAACGCGTAGATGGCGCACATGGCGTCACGCTGCTCGTTCTTCAGCAGCACGAAGGAGTAGTAGAAGTTCTTGGCGCGCCGCCGGGAGATGTCGCGGCAGTAGGCGTAGGACTCGCTGACGGTCAGGCTCACGCCGCCACCCGCCCGATGGCGAACGACACGAGCGCGCGCAACAGAAGCCGCACCCGTTCACCCTTACTGATATGTGGCCGCGCCGTCAATACGTCGTATCCCTGTCGCTCAATCTTATCCAGAATGTACATCCCGCCGCGCGAGAACAGCGTGACGTCGAGCGCCAGACGGCGGTCGAGCATCGGCGGCAACGCCAGTCCCTTTTCAAAGAGCCCGCGCGCCATGCCGCAGGCTTCTCGCATGGCGTTGGCAAAGTTGGGAGTAAAGCGGCGCGCGTAAACGTCGTCCACGCTGACGTTGTGACGGGTCAATAAATCGAGCGGCAGATAGACCCGGTCCTTGCCCAGATCGACGCTCACGTCCTGCCAGAAGTTAGCCAGTTGCAGGGCCGTGCAGGTGGCGTCGCTGAGTTCGTAGCGCCGGGCATCCTTGTAGCCTCCGAGACCCAGAACGAGCCGGCCAACCGGGTTGGCCGAGTTCACACAGTAAGCAAAGACTTCGTCCCAATTGGCGTAGCGGGTGACCACTTGATCGTGTTCAAACGCCGTGATGAGATTGGCGAACGGGTCGATCGGCAGGGCGTGTTTTTTCACGGTCGGGGCCAGCGCGACAAAGACCGGATGGCTGGCCGCACCGGCGTACATTTTTCCCAGATCCTCCCGCCACCAGTGCAGCAGGCGTAGGCTTTCGGCCGTGTCGCCGATCTCGTCGCCCAAGTCGTCGGCCCAGCGGCAGAAGGCGTACACGTTGTAGAAGTCCTGATGGAGGTGCTTCGGCAGCAGGAAACTGACGACGTGAAAGTTCTCGTAGTGCCCCGTGGCGACCCACTTCGTATAGGCAAGTGACTCTTCCAGCCCCCAGGCGCGGCCCATCGCACTCTGGTCCTGGACGAAGTCCTTTGGCGAAAGCATCGCGCGTTAGGGGATGATGGCGGTCTTCAACCGGCCGCTGGAGTTCATCAGCAGGCGAAGGACATCTTTCAAACTGGACAACGGCGCCTGATCGGTGACAAAGTCGCGCGCGCAGATCTGGCCGGCGGCCACCGCGTCGAGCGCCTTCTTCACCAGACGGGGCGTATGGTGGAAGCTCGCCTTGCAGGTGAGCTCCGAGTAGTGCAGAAGATTCGTATCGAGTTCGACGCGGGTCTCATTCGGGCAACCGCCGAAGAAGTTCACCGTGCCACCCTTGCGGAGCAACTGCACCGACAGGTTCCAAACTTCCGGCTTTCCCACGGCTTCAATCACAACATCAGCCCCACGGCCATCGGTCAGGCCACGAACAACCCCAATCGGATCTTCGGTCTCCGGCAGGCAGATCGTGTGCGCCGCGCCCATGCGCTTGGCGTCCTGCAACTGCACTTCGCGACGCGCAATGGCGATCACGCGCGCACCCATCACCTTGGCCATGCGAACGAACATCAGCCCGATCGGCCCGAGCCCAATCACCACCACCGTATCGCCGGAATGTACGTTCGATTCTTCCAAACCGCGCAGCACGCACGCCAACGGCTCCGCCAGCGCGGCGTCCTGATAGTCGACCTGCGCCGGAATCTTATACAGGTTCTTTTGCACGATACGGCCCGGAATGCGGATGAACTCCGCGTAGGCGCCGTTGTTGAACAACAGGTCTTCGCAGAGGTTTTCCAGGTCGCGCGCGCAGAAGTAGCAATCGCCGCAGGGCGCGGAGTTGCCGGCCACCACGCGGTCACCCTTTTTGAACTTCGTGACCCGCTCCCCGACGGAGACAATATCCCCGGCAAGCTCGTGCCCGAACACAGCAGGGGGCACGATCATCCGCGCGTGGTACCCACGGCGGAATACCTTAACGTCCGTGCCGCAGGTGAGGGCCGCCTTGACACGGACCAGCACATCGAGTGGGCCAATTTTGGGAATGGCCACCGATTCGACTTTGACGTCTTCCTTGCCGTACAGGACGGCGGCCTGCATTTGTTCTGTCACTGGTGATGTCCCTGTGGCCTAACAACAATTTTCAAGGATTCTGCGGTCGGATGCAATGCCATATCGAAGCCACGCGCAATTTCTTCCAGTCCGAAGCGGTGACTGACGAGCTCACCAACGGGAATCGCGCCGCTGAAAACAAGATCGGCAGAAACCCGCTGTAAGTCCACATCCGCACTGTAAGAACCGAAAACGATGCGTTCGCCCATACAGATGTCCTTGCCGGACAACTCGATTCGCTCTTTATCGGACGTCTGTGCAAACAGCAGGATCTTCGCACCGGGACGGGTGGCGCGGATGGCCTGTTCGACAATTCCGGGCGCCGAGGCGGCGATGATCACCAAGTCCGCCCCGCGCCGCTCGGTAATGGCGGCGCACGCGGCGGCCACGTCGGCCGTCCGCGGATTCAGGCAACGCTCAGCACCGAACTTCTCGCTAAGCGCGCGCCGTTCGGCCATCGTATCGGTGGCCAGGGTGCGAATGCCCTTGTGCTTCAACAGCATGGTAAAGATCAGCCCGATCGGCCCCTGCCCCATCACCACGGCCACGTCGCCCGGCTTCGGGTCGGCCATCCACACGGCCTTCACGCAGGTGTTCACCGGTTCCACAAAACAGGCGGTGTCGAAATCCACGCCGTCGGGAATGATCTCCACGCCCCGTTCGACGATCCAATCCATGATCCGGATGTACTGCGCAAAGCCGCCGCCGGCCGGTTCAAACCCCGCCGTGATGCCAACTTTCTTGTACACCGCGCACTGCGCGTACAGCTTCCGCTGGCAATAGAAACAGGTGCCGCAGGGGATGTGATGGAAAGCCACCACCCGGTCACCCACTTTGAACTTCGTCACTCCTTCGCCCACGGCGGCGACAACGCCCGCGGTTTCGTGACCGTAGATACGGGGCGGCGGCAGCAGGTCGTATTCGACCTTCTTCAGATCCGTGTGGCAGATGCCGCAGGATTCCACGCGGACCAACAGTTCGCCGGGGCCGATTTGCGGGACGGGAACTTCCTCGACGAGAACAGTACTTTCGCCGCGATAGACGGCGGCACGCATGGTGGGGGATTTAGTATCGGGCATGGGCAAGGAACACTCTTAATGTCTCAGATGCGGCGAAGCCGCGGGTAGCGAGTCGGTATAACTCGGGCACGTAACGGAACGGATTGAGGAGCGCGGCGCGGGCGATTCGGGCTTTGTCGAAGCGGCCGGCGGCGTCGCGGTATTGGTTGAAATCCAGGGAAAACGACTCGTGAGCCTGGTCGCTGACGATCTTGATCGCGTAAAACGGGATGCCATTCTCGGCTGCAAATTGCGCTATGGGCGCGGCCTCCATCTCCACGATCCCGAAGCCTTTGGCCGCCCAACTCTGCTTTTCGGCCGGCGAGCCCAGAAATTTATCAATGGACAAAAGTTGCTGGGGCAGCACGCCGGGGAAAGGTTTGGCGGGCCAGGTGGAGACGCCATCGCTTACGGAGGAGGCGGTGCAAATGGTCTGCAAGGCAAGCTGCGGATTGAGACCGCCGCAGAGGCCGACACTGAGAATCGAATCGAACGGGCCGGCCTGCGCAACGGCCGTCTCCAGCGCCTGTTTCGCCAGATGCGGGCCCGGCCCATTGGAGACCGCGTACAGCGTGGCGCCATTCCAACGGACCTGGAAGGCGTTGGCAATGGGCCAGTGCAGCTCGGTTTTTTTCGGGCAAGCGCGCAGCCAGGGATTGATTTCTTGGGCTTCGGCGCCGATAGCGAGAATCTTCATGCGTATCCTTTGGCCCGGAACCACGCCACTGCGTTACCGAGCGCCACCGACGCCGCCGCGGGCCGGTAGCCCAGTTCACCGGCCGCCTTGTCGTGCCGTACCCACATCTTCTTCTTCGCCATCCGCACGCCTTCCATCGGCGCCCGCGGCGGCTTGCCGGTCCAGCTCGACACAACCCCGCCCACGGCCGCCGCCGCCCACGCCACGCCGTACGGTATCCGCACCCGCGGCGCGCGAATCCCGCTCTGCCGTTCCAGCTCGGCGAAGATCTGCTGCAGCGTCATGTTCTCACTACCCAAAATATAGCGCTCGCCAACGCGCCCCTTTTCACAAGCCAGCAGATGACCCCGCGCCACATCCCGCACGTCCACCACGTTCAGCCCCGTGTCCAGGTAAGCCGGCATGGCGCCGCGCAGGAAGTCAACGATCGTCTGCCCCGTTGGCGTCGGCTTAAAATCGTGGTCGCCCACCGGCGCCGTGGGGTTCACAATCACCACCGGCAAGCCTTTC
>CAMATG010000546.1 GCA_945860645.1 Candidatus Sulfopaludibacter sp. SbA3
GCAGCGCCCGCAGCACCTGCCCGATCTCCCCATCCACCTGCTCCACCATCCGGTAGTAGTCGTGATGGTACAGCCGCATGTCATCCCGCCGCCACTCGCTCGCAATCCCCACCGCCTGCGACATCAGGTCGTACCCGGCCGTCCGGTGATACTGAATCGCCTCGGGTTCATTCGGGTCAACAGCCATGTTCATCGGCGCCGGCGGCATCACGGCCGAAGCCGGCAACTCGCGCGTCCCTTTGTGCGCCCGGATCCAATCGCAGATATCGTGCGGGTTCATGAACGACGCCACCATCAGGAACGGCCCGCCCGGCTTGCGCCGCAGCCAATCCGCGCAGGCGCTCGACAACGGCGCGTCCATGTCCCGCCCCAGCGCCGAACCACCAATCAGCTTCGTAAATCCCGTCATCCCGTCGAACGTCTTCGGCAGGTGCCATTTGCCGCCATAAACCGTCTCGTAACCGGCGCCCCGGAACACCTCGCCCATCGACGCCATCCCCGCCGGAATCGCCCCGTTATTCCCCATCACGCCCGTCTCGTTCGGCATCCGCCCCGTGAAGATCGACGACCGCGATGGCGAGCAAACCGGGTAAGGACAAATGGCGTTCGTAAACACTGTCCCCCGTCGCGCAATCGAATCCATCGCCGGTGTCTTCAACCACGAATTGCCGCACCCGCTCCAGGCGTTGTGCGTCTGCTGATCCGTCAGTATCACCAGAATATTGGGCCGTTTCGGCGCCTTAACCTGCAGCAGCGGCGCAGCCAGAAGAGATCGTCGCGTCATCATGCCTGCTCCACCTTCCACTCCTTCGCATTCCACCGCATCCGCCGCCCGTGCTTCATCGAAAGACTCGCCAACTGCACCACCAGCGCCGCCTGGAAGCCCAGTGCCACCGGTGCCGTCGGCTTCTGCCGCGTGCGGATGCACTCCAGAAAATTCCGCACATGCAATTCCGTCGCGAAGCCAAAGCCCCGCGCCGACCTCCGCTCCAAGTGCACCTCTTCTTCCTTCCCCGCCGCATACACGCGGCACGTCTCCCGCCCAATATCCATCCGCGCCTTCGTCCCGTCCAATTGATTCAACTGATCGTTCTTCGACGCGTATTTCATCGCCGCGTAGTTGATCGAAAACACGCCCAGAAAATCTTCCGGGTACTCCGCCGTCACCACCACGCTGTCAGCCGTATCAACGCCCGCCCGATGCGGCCGCCCGCCCGCCGCCGTCACGGACAGCGGATACGAAGCGTCCATCAACATGTGGAAGCCGTCGAAAACGTGCGCCCCCTGGTCGGCCACAATGCCGCCCGCGTAATCGGAAAACAACCGCCAATTCCGAAACCGCGCCGCATCCAAGGGCCGCTTCACCGCCGGCCCCTGCCACTGCTCCCAGTCCAGTTTCCCCTCCAGCGGCTTTTCGCTACCGCCACTAATCTGGTTGTTCAACCACCACCCGCGAACCATCCGCACACTGCCCAACGTGCCACTCCGCACCACCTCCCGCGCCTGCTGGTACAAGTCGTAGGAGCGCCGCTGCATGCCCACCTGCACAATCCGGTGCGAAGCCCGCTCCGCATGCACCAGCTCCACGCCCTGCTCCGGCGTCTGGCACAACGGCTTCTCCACGTAAACATCCTTGCCCGCCGCCAGCGCGTCCAGCACCATCCGGTGATGCCAATGCTCCGGCGTCGCAATCAGCACGGCGTCAATCGTCCGGTCCGCCAACACATCCTGATACCGCCGCACCGCCCGCGCCGGCTCGTTCTGCGCCTTACGCACCACGCCCAGCGCCCGTTCCAGATTCGGCTCATACACGTCGCAAATCGCGCCCACGCGCAGCGCCATGTCCTTCTGGAACTCCGTCATCACGTAGGTGCCCCGGCTGCCGGCGCCGATCACCCCGAGCGTCACCCGTCCCTCCGCGGCAAAGGCCACTCCGCTTGCGCCCATCCAGAACTGTCGTCGATTCATAATCTGTGTAACAGCAAACGTATCGCATTTTGCGATACGGTAAAGGACAGCAATGAAAGCGCTATTACTCAAGGAATACATGCAGCTCGAAGTGACCGAAGTTCCTGAACCGGAACTCGGCCCCGAAGACCTGCTCGTCCGCGTCCGCGCCTGCGGAATCTGCGGCAGTGACATTCACGGTATCGACGGCTCCACCGGCCGCCGCATCCCGCCGTTGGTGATGGGCCACGAAGCCGCCGGCTACGTCGCCAAAGTCGGCAGCGCCGTGACGCAATGGAAGGTCGACGACCGCATCACGTTCGACTCCATGATCTCCTGCGGCAAGTGCCATTTCTGCCGCTCCGGCCACATGAATCTGTGCGAAAACCGCATGGTTCTCGGCGTCTCCTGCGGCGACTACCGCCGCCACGGCGCCTTCGCCGAATACGTCGCCGTGCCCCAGCACATCTGCTACAAACTGCCCGACGAACTTCCCTTCGAACACGCCGCGTTGATCGAAGCCGTCTCCGTCGCCGTCCACGCCGTCGAAGTCACCCCCGTGCACCTTGGTGACACCGCCGTCGTCGTTGGCGCCGGCATGATCGGCCTCTTGACGATCCAGGCCGCCAAGAACGCCGGCTGCACCACGGTCTACGCCGTCGATCTCGACGACGCCAAGCTCGCCCTCGCCAAGGAACTCGGCGCCGCCGAAGGCTTCAATCCGAAGTCCTGCGACCCGGCCGAGGAGATCCTCAAACGCACTGGCGGCCGCGGTGCCGACATCGTTCTCGAAGCCGTCGGCGCCACCGATCCCATCAAGACCGCCCTCGCCTGCGTTCGCAAGGGCGGCACCGTCACCTTGATCGGCAACATCACGCCGAAGATCGAACTCAACCTGCAATCGGTCGTCACCCGCGAAATCCGCCTCCAGGGCACCTGCGGCTCCAACGGCGAATACCCCGCCTGCATCGATCTCCTCGTCAAAGGCCTCATCAAGGTCGACTCGATGATCAGCGCCAAGGTCTCTCTCGAAGACGCCCCCGACGCCTTCCGCCGTCTCTACAACCACGAACCGAATCTGATGAAGGTGATCGTCCAGCCGTGAGCAACCCTACACCCTACTTCAATCTGACCGGCAAAGTTGCCATCGTCACCGGCGCCTCCCGCGGTCTCGGCCAGTACTTCGGCCGCGCCCTCGCCAAGTCCGGTGCCGATCTCGTCATCACCAGCCGCCGCAAGGACGACTGCGCTGAATTTGTCAAAGAGATCGAAGCCCTCGGTCGCAAGGCCATCCCCGTTGAACTCGACGTGCGCAACTACGACAGCATCGTCCAGTTCGCCGAGGATGCCGAAGCCGCCTTCGGCAAGATCGATATCCTCGTCAACAACGCCGGCTGCAACGTGCGCAAGCCCGCCGTCGACATCAGCTGGGACGAGTACAACCTCGTGCTCGAAACCAATCTGCGCGGCACGTTCTTCGTCGCCCAGCAGATCGCGAAGAAGATGATCCCCCGTGAATACGGGCGCATCGTCAACATCGGCTCGGTCACCAGCGTCTTCGGCTACGCCGGCATCGCGCCGTACTGCGCCAGCCGCGGCGGCGTGAAACAGCTGACCATGGCCCTGGCCGATGAGTGGGGCCGCTTCGGCATCACCGTCAATTGCCTCGCCCCCGGTTGGTTCCGCACCGAACAGAACAAGGTCCTCTACGACAACCAGGAATGGTTGGAGTACCTGAAGGATCGCATCCCGGTAAAGCGCCCCGGCCAGCCGAACGATCTCGATGGAGCCGTGGTCTTCCTCGCCTCCGAAGAGAGCCGTTACGTCTCCGGCCAGACGCTGCTGGTCGACGGTGGCATCTCCACCGGCGCCACCCGCGCCTCCGTGTCCCCTAAGTAGCCAATTGTGAAAGATGGTTCCGGTCATGGCCGGCCATCGTTTCCACCAGATTGCGGAACGTCATCGCTCCGCGCTCTGGATGGCTCAAACTCTTCGCAAACATGCCCTCAGGCTTGGCCGCGATGAACTGTACATTCCACGTGCGAACAGCCGTAAAAACCGCCAGCGCCGTCTCCGAATCGGCCGCAGCATACCCGCGTGCCCAGGCATCCTGGTCGAACGGTTGAATCACATGGTTTTCTTGGGCTACCGCCTGGCGCAGGCGCATGGCAAAGACGATCTCCGTATCGGCCAGGTGGGCCAGAATCTGCCGTGCCGTCCACGCGCCCTCCGCCCGCGCCGTGTCCACCGTGCCAGCCGCGCCGTGGCTCGCCATCGCCTCCCGCAGTTTCTGCGGCGTATCCCGAATGACAGCCAAAGGGTCCAGTCCTTCCATCCACACGGAATAGGGGTTCATATACGTTTCATTATGCATTTGGCAGAATAGAAGTTGCCCTCTCCCATTCGCGTTCTCTTCTTCCTCCTCTCCCTCGCTGCCCCCGCGCAGACCGTCTATCTCTTTTCTCTCGACGGCCTCGGTCACCAGCTATTGACGAAGTCCCCCGTCACCGCGCCGCTGAAAACTCTCCGCCGCCTCGCCGCCCGCGGCGCCATGGCCGACGGCATGCAGCCCGCCTTCCCCAGCGCCACCGGCAACTCCCACGCCGCTCTCTGGACCGGCGTCTACGGCGATGTTTCGAACATCACCTCCAACAGCCAGCCCTATCTCCCCCGCGCCGCCCACACATTTCTCGAACGCAACAACGGCTACCGGTCCGATCAACTCGCCGCCGAACCGCTCTGGATCGCCGCCGCCCGCCAGGGTCTGAAATCGGTCGCCTACCAGGCCCCGCAGGTCTTCCCCTTCCGCCCCTTCACCACCCACGCCAACGCCACGTTGGTCAATGGCTACCAGTCGCGCCAGGTCGCCGGCCACACCATCCTCCGCCGCCAGGATCTGGTCTTCGATTCCCCTACGGCTTTCCACTTCAAGCACGGCCCGCTCACGCTCCGCGGCACGCTCACCCCCACCGGCCTCACCATTGAAAATACCCCCGTCCGCCTTGC
>CAMATG010000547.1 GCA_945860645.1 Candidatus Sulfopaludibacter sp. SbA3
GCCAGATCGCCGTCACCACCCCTTGCGTATGCACCGGGTCGTCAAACGTACTTTCCGGCCCATACTCCCGCAACCGGTTCAGCGGCCGAACGGGCAACGTAAACGGATCTATGACCGACAGTTTCTCCACCGCCGCCAGGCCCGGCGCAAATACATTCACCCCGATCACCTGTCGCCGCTGGTTGAACACCGGCGCCGATGCCCCCTTCACGCGTACGCGTGCCCCAAGGAAACGCCGCGCCTCGGTCACATCCTCGTCCGGCAACTCCACTTCCATCCGCGACCATCCGCTCGCCAAATGCAGCGTCACCCGGGAACTCCGTTGCGACGCCGCTCGCACCGTCCCCTCAATCTCCACCCACTGCCCGTCTTCTTTCCCCGTCGACAGATGCTCCAACGTCACCCGTCGCGCCTGCGGCAGCACGCCCGTCCCAATCCGCTCCACTGCGCTCGCCGTCACCACCGGCGCAAAATCCCCTGGCCCGCTCTTCCCCCGCACTCGCAACAGGTCCCCGGACCGTGCCGCCACATATCGCCCCGGCGGCGCCTGGACAAAGATACCACCCGAAGCATCGGCCGTAAAATACGCCTCGTCCTCGGCCAGCGCCACCAACACCACCACCGTGTCCAACTCTACCGGTACGCCCCGCCGCGCCTCGGCGACCGTCAGCCGATGCACCGCCCGCGCGTTGCGAAGGGGGGTGCCAGCCGGACCCTCCTGCTCAGCGGCCCACAGCCCGCCGGCCAGCAACATGATTGTGCTCAAACTTCCCGGACGCAGGCGCAATTGGTTCTCCGGTTACCCCAAGCATACTCCTCGGTCGGAATAAAGAAAACAGGAGAAGAAAGTTCGAGTTAATTTGCCGTCAGGCGGGATGTAACTCGGAACCTATCGCAATTCCGCCATCATCCCATCCAACGACAGCCGCTGTTGCCCGGGCCCCCAGCCGTAGTTTGCCGTCATGAACTTCCCGATCTCTTCTTTGCTCTTCCCCGCCCGGACCTGCTCCCGCGCCGCGGCCACCAACTTACCCAGGTTATCCCGGTAGGCCTGTAAATCGGCCTTTTTCTGCACCGCGCCGTGCCCGGGAATGACGACGTCAAAATCATTCGCCAGAATCCCATCAAGCGTCTTCAGAAACTCCACCACGCTGCCGCCATTCGGGTAGTCGATCAACGGCGTCGCCCCGGCCATCAGGTCGCCGGTATGAATAGCCCGCCGCCCCGGAAAGAAAACCACCGCGTCGCCATTGGTATGGCCGCGGCCGAAGTATCGGGCCCGGACTTCTTTCCCACCCAGCACCACCTGCGCCTCATCCCCGAAGGCAATCCGAGGGATCCCCGGCATCTTCCCGTTCACCATATTGGCCCGGGCATTCTTGTGCAGCAACACTTCGTACCCCGCCGTGAGCATCTTCGCGTTACCGCCGGAATGATCCCCGTGGTGGTGGGTGTTCAGGACATACCGCACCGGCTTGTCCGTAATCTTCTTGACGTTCGCCAGGATCTCATCGAAGTTCCGTTCAAACTTATCGTCGATGACGATCGCGCCCTCGTCGGTCAGATAGACGGCGACATTGCCCCCGCTGCCTTCAATCGAATAGAGGTCGTCAGCAACCTTGACCAGCGCCAGCGGCGGCGGCGGTTGCAACCCGCCCCCTTGTTGCGTGAAGGCCGTCCACGCACTCCCCAGAGCAAGCGACGCAAAAGCAACCCGAAGCGCGACAAGAGATTTCATAGAGCTCCATCCTACCGCGCCCCGAACAACTACTGCGCCACCGCCACCCATTTCCCGGAGCTGTCTTTCCGCGCCAATGTCAGCGAGCCCGGATCAATCGCCGGCTCATCCTGGCCCAGATTGAGATATCAGGCGTACCCCTGAAATACCCGCCAGAACGACTGCGAGTCCTCATCCAACGTACTGTCGGCAAGCGCTCCGCGGCTCATTCTTCGGGGCCTTCGCCGCCTCGGCGTCGCTGACATCGACGACCAGCGCATCGGCCGGAAAGAACTCATTCCGCGCCGGCCGCACAAAGCACCGCGCCGCCTCGGATTTACTCAGCATCGCCCGCACATGCCCTTCAACAGCCTGCTTCCCCTGGCCCGGTTCCGCTCCCCAGATCTCAACAACGGCCGGGTGATTCTCTTCAAACTTCAGCTCCGCGCGGTGCGCCCCGCCGCCGCAACCGGCCAGAAAGGCACAGAACACCAATACAATACGGGAAGAAAGAATCATAGGAGTACAAAGAGGAGAGTCCTCAATATTCCCCAAAGAAAACGCTGCCCGTCAACCTATTTCCCAGCCAACCGCCCAAACAACCACGCCCGCGAAAACTCCCAGTCCCGCTTCGCCGTCGACAACGAAATCTCCAACGCCTCGGCAATCTCCGGAAACTCCAACCCACCGAAAAACCGCATCTCCACCACCCGCGCCTTCCGCTCATCCTTTAACGCCAACTCATCCAGCGCCCGGTCAATCTCAATAATCTGCTCCACCGGCACCGACGCGCCCGCCCCCGCCATCTCCACTCCCGGCGTCCACTCCAACCGCTCCCACTCCCCTTCCCGCTTCTGCGCCATCCGCGCCCGCACCGCGTCTATCAACACCATCCGCATCGTCCGCGACGCCAACGCCAGAAAGTGCGTCCGGCTCTTCCACCCGTGCCCCGCCAGCCGCAGCCACGCCTCGTGCACTAACTGTGTCGCCTGCAGACTCGGCTGCTTTCCGCCCCGGCTCAGGTGGATCACCGCAATCTTATGTAACTCGCCATACACCGCAGCGACATCGGATTCCTGGCTCACACCTCATCTTACCAATGCCATACCCCTCACCGCCCGAACGGCATAAGGCTTCTTCTTTCAGCATTTTGACTAGGAAGAACCCCGCCGCCACCGATATAGATAATTGTGAGACAACGAACCAAGACTCTCCTGCTCTGCGCTGACATTGTCCAAGTGGAATGGTCCGACGACCGTGGAGTCCCCCGCCGCTCTCCCGCCATTCTCGAAGAGATCCAACCCTCCGGCGCCCTCCTCCTTCTCGATACCGACTGCCCGCCCCATAAGGCCAACGCCGTCCGGCTCTCCCCCTGCGGCTACCGCGGCAAGGCCCGCCGCTCCACCGAATCCCCCTCCGGCTACCACATCGAAATCGCTTTCGATAAAGGGGTGCGCTGGCATCCCGCCGACTACCAGCCTACCCACTCCTTCAATCCCAACTCCCGCCCTACTCCTCCCGCCGCACCCGGTCCACACCACTGATGCCGCGCAACCCGCCCGGTGTCTGCACCAGCCCCTTCAGGTACAGCCGGTGGTCCTCCGCCGTCTCCGCGTCGTGCGTGTAAAAGTGGCAGAACAGGTCCGGGTACCCATCCGCCGTCGCCCGCTTCCCGTCCCGGCACGAATACTTCTTCTCGTTCGAAACCCGGCACATCTTCACCGGGCTCCCGCCCAGCGTCAGGCTGAACAGGTCCACCTGCGCCACCGGCACCAACGGCGACCCGTAAATCACCACCGGCACCACGCCCTCCCGCTCGTACTTATCGTCATCTTCTTCCGAACAGCGCCCCGGCTGAATATCAATCTCCACACCCAGACACTGCCCCAGCGGCAGCGTCCAGAACTTCTGCACCTCCGCCGTCGTCAACGCCCAGCCGAATAACTCCACCTCGTCGATCTGCCCCACCAACGGCAACGTCCCGTCAAAATTCGTGCAGACGCTCGCCCCAATCTGCAACGACGCCCCGTTCGTCAGCCGCAACACATTCGCCGTCGTCTGCGTATCCCGCAACACCCCGTCTACTTATAACTTCGCCGTCTTCCCCACCCTCGTCAGCGCCACGTGATGATACGCCCCATCGTTCACCACCACCTGCGAATACAGCAACGCATGCCCCGACGCCCCCGGGTCCGACGTATTGTCCAACTCCACCACCACCTGCCCCAACCGCGTCCCCGCCGATGGATTCGCCGCCCCCACCAGCCGGAAACTCCAGAAATCCGAAAATGCGCACACCGCCCGCTTCTCCACCAGCGCCGTCCCCGTTCCCGCCGTCGCCGTCGTCTTCCCCCAGAGACTGACCGTAAAATCGGCCACCCCGAAGTTCCCTGCCGTCGTCCCAAAATCAACGCTCCCCGCGCCATTGAAAGTGAAACCGGAACCCACACGCCCCGGCCCGAAGGTCACCACCCCGTGTGCCGTCCCCTGTGCCGAACCCACCAAAGCATTGGCATTCCCATCCCCGGGCCACCAATTCGTCATCCCCGCCGGCGGCGTCATACATGGCGCCTCGCCCGCAAACATCCGCCCCGCCAGCAGGGCAACTACGCATAACTTCGTAAATCCTGTATAAGTCATAAACGCTCCTGCCACCAATACGGAAGACTCCCCAGCTATTTTTCACTCCCAAAAACAAACTCTCCACGCCCCGCCCCGCGCCCGCGTCATACCCAACAAGGGCATCCCCATGAAACTCTCTTTCCTCCTCTCGCTCCTCCTCCCCCTCGCCGCCCAAACCCTCACCCTCCCCCCGCCCCTCATCCGCCTCCTCCAGTTCCCTACCCCGGAACCGCCCCCGCTCGCCGCCGCCCCCACCGCCGGCATCTTCCTCTTCGCCATGTCCGCCATCACCGGCCAGTCGGAATCCTGGGTCCTCGAAACCCACAACTCCTTCCAATCCCTCGAAGACTTCGACGCCGCCCAACCCCGCACCCCCAAACCCGACACCCGCACCCTCTTCGCCCTCCACCGCCAAAACTGGTCCTACCGCCCCGACGAAGCCGTCCTTGCCCTTCGCAAAGCCCGCTACTTCCAGGTTTCCTATTACCGCACCGGCCTCGGCTCGGAATCCGAATTCTTCGAGATCCTCAACGCCCGCCGCGCCAGCCTCGATTACCTTAACATCGATCGCCCCTATCTCGTCTATCAGGTCATCGCCGGCGCCCCTCCGGC
>CAMATG010000548.1 GCA_945860645.1 Candidatus Sulfopaludibacter sp. SbA3
CCGCTATTAAACCGGACCGACGACATCTGCAGATTCTGCAGAAACTGGTCGGTCAGCGTGATTCCGTACTTCTTCTTCAGTTCTTCTTTGGGGAACCGGTTCAGGAGCCACATGCCTTCGTCGGCGAAGCCCGGTAGGGCGGCGGCAACAAGAGCGAGAGAAAGGGGTATAATTTTTCGGCGCATCGTTCCTCTATTCTCTCACGGTCCCCGGGCGAGGATTTTTCAGGGGTGTTAACTCGTTGACCTGCAATCACTTGCAACGTGTTTTTGCAGGCGGATTGCTATACATTGCCTGTCCTGTATGCCATACTCGTAACTGGAATTTTTTCCTGTAGCTACGGCGATGAATCAAGTGGACGAGGCGATTGCCCGTTATCACAAACTCCTGGAAACGGAACCGTTTCGAGATTTAGGCTGGGTCGAGCAACTCCACCAGACCATGAAGGTGCGGAAGCTCGAACTAAGCGGAAAGCCAGTTTCGGCTTTTTTGCGCCCACATTTCGTGACGCGGCGACAGTACGACGCCTTGGAAAAAGGCGGCGAATTACTGTGGACCGCCCTCGACCGGATGCGCCAGATGGTGCTCTCCACCCCGGCCCTGCTCAACCGCCTGGACCTGCTGCCCGGCGAACGCATGCTCGCCGAGATGAACCCCGGCTACAAACATTTCGCTGTCAGCGGACTGCTCGATTCCCACATCAACAACGGGAACATGCGCTTCTCCCACTTCTCCGCCGAGACCCCGACCGGCGTCCTCTACCAGGACATGTTGTCGGAACTGTTCTACGACGCGGCCCCGGTGAAGGAGTTCCGCAAGCGTCATAAACTGGCAAAAATACCCTCCGTAAAGTATCTACAAAGCGCACTTTTGAAAGCTTTTCGCGACTTTGGAGGGCGAAAAACAGCACAAATTGGTATCTTAGAGTTCAAACAACCGTTTGAAACTATCGAGTCCCGCGAGCATCATCTGCTCGCCGACTACTTCACTGCCCACGGCAATCCGACCGAAGTCGTCAGCCCCGAACAGCTCGAATACAAGAACGGTGTCCTGCGCAAAGGCGAGTTCGTGATCGATATCATCTATCGTCGCGTGCGCACCCATGAGTTCCTGGTGAAGTACGATTTGACAGTGCATCCGCTGGTGAAAGCCTACCGGGACGGCGCGGTTTGTGTTGTCAACAGTTTCCGCAGCGACATTGCCCAGCGCAAGGCGATGCTGGACCTGATGACCGACGAAACCCTGATCGCCAAGTTCCCGCTGGCCGAACGGAAAGCCATTCGCGCCCTGATTCCCACCACCCGGGTGATGGGCGAGCGCAAAGTGCAGTGGGGCGGGGAAACGGTGGATCTGCCGGATTTCGTCGTCAAGAACCGGACGAAGCTGGTACTCCGGCCGAACAGTGATGGCTCGGAAATGCCTGTATTTGAAGGTACTTCCATGGACGACGTGCAGTGGGACCGGGCCGTGAAACGCGCCATTCGCGAGCGCTACGTGGTGCAGGAAGTCGTGGCCCCGGTGACGGCGAAGTTCCCGATCAGCGTCTACGGCATGCTGGATATGAAGGAGATGGCGGTGGATGTTCACCCCCATGTCTGTATCGGCAAAGTGCAGAGCTGCTCGACGTGGCTGACGCCCGCCACCACCGGCTTCTCCACCGCCGTTGGCATCACGCCGACCTTCCTACTCGAAGGAAAATAAACTAGTTACGCGCTTTTTCCGCGGCGCGCATGACGCGCAGCGTGTTCTCGCCGTAGATCTTGCGGATGTCTTTGGCAGTGTAGCCCTTTTCGAGCAACGCACGGGTGAGGTTCGGCATTTTGCTGACGTCTTCCAGGCCAACGGGGACGCAATCGACGCCGTCGTAATCGGCGCCGATGCCAACGGCGTCAATGCCAGCGATCTTGACGATGTGATCGATGTGGGCAACGGCGTCTTCGAGCGTGGCGGCGACGGTCTTAAGTCCAATCGATTTAACGACTTCTGCCAATTTCACCCGGCGCTCTTCGGCCGTGCCCTTGAAATCCTTCATGGCAGCGGCGAGCTTTTCGCGAATGGCGGGGTTGCCAAACGTGGAGGTGTTGGCGGATTTCTGGCTGAGGAATTCGCAGCCGAAGTTCACCTGGACCACGCCGCCCTTCTTCGCCAGGGCGACGATCATTTCGTCGGTCATGTTCCGTGGAATGTTAGAGATAGAGCGGCACGACGAGTGGCTGGCCAGCAGCGGGGCCGTGCTCACTTCGAGCGCATCCCAGAACGTTTTGTCGCTAACGTGCGAGATATCGACCATCATGCCGATCCGGTTCATTTCGCGAACGATGTCTTTGCCGAGCGGGGTGAGGCCTTTGGTGCGGCCGTCGAGATCGCCCGAGGAGCCGGCCCAAGTGTTTGTATTCGAATGGGTTAGCGTCATATAGCGGATGCCCAGCGCGTAGAAATCGCGGAGCAGGCGCGGGCTGTCTTCGATGGCGTGGCCGCCTTCGATGCCCATTAACGACGCAATTTTGCCCTGTTTGCGGGCGCGAATGACGTCATCGGCGGTCAAAGCGAGTGCGAAATCGTTCGGGTATTTGCCGATGATGTCGTGCCGGACCGTGTCGATCATCTCCATAGCGCGGTGAGCGCTGCGGTTGCCTTCCACGTAGTTCGCGGCGACGTAGACGGCGAAGAACTGGGCGCCAAACCCGCCGGCGCGGTAGCGGACGATGTCGGTATGTCCGTCGTTGGCGGCCTTGCCGATATCGAAACCGGTGACGGTACGGCTGGTGACGTCGTTGTGCGTATCGATGAAAAGGGCCCGTTGATGGGCCCTTTTCACTTCGGCATCGGTTATAGTGCGCTTGGGCGTCTGCGCTGAGAGCGCGGCGGCAAGCATCAGTACGGCGGCGATTTTGCTGAAAGACATCAGAAGATGAACTTCAAGGCTAACTGAATGTTACGGGGTTCGCCAACGCCGATGCCGGGGGCGCCGTTGCCGTTCCGCGTGTTCGTCATGATACCGAATCCGGCGGTGGCGGCGAGCGACGTGCCAGGATTGGCCCAGTTCGTCCGGTTGGTGAGGTTGAAGACTTCGAAGCGGAACTGCGTCGAGATCTTTTCGGTGATCGGCGTCTGTTTGAAGATGCTGAAATCGACGGCGCCGAAACCGGGGCCGTAGATGGCATTGCGGCCAATGTTACCGAAGGTGCCCGAGGCTGGCGCCGCGAAGGCCGCCGGGTTGAAGTAGCGCACCGAACGGGTGTTGACGAGCGGCACGACGTTCGAGAAGGGATCGCCGACGACGTTGACGCGGTCACGGCCGTCGCCGGAGGTGCTGATATTGGTGCCGGCGAGCAGGTTCAACGGCTGGCCACCGTGGGCGGTGAAGAGCGAGTTCAACTGCCAACCCTTCGTGAGCAGAGGCATCGCTTTACCGAACACGGGAACTTCGTAGCTCATGAAGGCGGTCAGCATGTAAAGGGTGTCGAAGCTGGACGGCCCCTTCTCATTGCGCAAGTCATAGGAGTTCGTCGGCAGGTTGTTGCGGACGTCCGAGCCGTTGTCGATGGCCTTGCTCCAGGTGTAGTTGAGCACGCCCATGAGGCCTTTCCACATGGTCTGGCGGAGCTGGACCTGCATGGAGTTGTAGTTGGAGTTGGCGATAGAGTTGAGTTCGTTGATGGCGGCCAGATCCGGGTAGGCCCCGTTGAAGGGACGGCGGCTCTGGACGGTGCCGGTGGTGCCGGGAACGGGGGCGTTGATGTTGCGGAGCAGGCTGAGCTTCCGGCCCTGGGAACCGACGTAGCCGACCTGCAGGATGGTGCCGGCGGAGAGCTGCTGCTGCACGTTCATGTTCATGTTGATGACGTAGGGCGTGCGGAAGTCCTGGCTCATGGAGAAGGCGCCGAAGGGCGGGCGGGGGTTGGCGGTTCCGAAGATTGGCGTACCGCTGGTCAGGTTGATGGAGCTGAGAGCGATGGAGTAGACCGGGGCGGTGCCACCGGGGTTGGCATGGACGCCGGCGGAGCCGCCGTTGGGCATGCCGGTGTTGGCGACGATGAAGTTCAACGGGGGCACGTCGTTGAAGAAGCCGAAGCTGCCGCGGAGAACGGTTTTGCCGTTCTTCTTGGGGGTCCAGGCGAAACCAACGCGCGGGGTGAAGTTATTCAGATCGCGCGGGTAGAGCGTATCGAGGCCCGATCCTGGCCCGATGAAGCCTTTGCCGGGGACGAAGGTGGAGAGCGTTCCCTTTTTGTCGCTCAGGGGTCCGTGGTAGGTGAAGCGGACGCCGAAGTTGAGGCTCAAGGTGGGCGTCACCTGGAAGGTGTCGTGGACCCAGGAGTCGAAGGAGTTCTGGACGTAGTCGCGTTGGAGCTGGCCGCGAACGATCTGGGCGCCGGAGTTGGAGCTGGTGTAACCGGCGAGGAAGTCGGCCATCGCTTTGAGGTTGCCGCTGGCGCTGGAGGAAGCCCAGGGGCCGCGCGCGCCATCGAAGACGAAGGAGCCGCGCTTGTTGGTGTCGTAGAAGACATCGAGCTGAGCGCGGCGATATTCGCCGCCGATTTTGAGCTGGTGGCGGCCGATGGTGTAGGAGAGGTTATCGGTGATGTGGCCGGTGGTGTCGATGCGGCCGAGGGGCTGGGTGACGCCAACGGGAGTGAAGCCGCTGATGGTGGTGGTGGGCGTACCGCGAAGAGAGGCTTCGGTGACGCCGGTGTTGAGGCCGAGGGCCACGGGATCGATGGAGGTATCGGCGTCGTTGAAGACCTGGAGGAAGAAGTTGGTGCCGAGGGTCAACTGGTTGACCATGCGCGGGGTGACGACGCTATTGAGCACGACCGAGACGTTGTGCATGCGGCTGGGGGCCACCTGGAAGTACTCGGCGAGCTGGGAGCTGGTGGGGGCGGTTTGGGCGCCGGTGCCGCCGAAGTAGCGGGCGGAGACGGTGTGCTTGTCGTTGAAGCGGTGGTCC
>CAMATG010000549.1 GCA_945860645.1 Candidatus Sulfopaludibacter sp. SbA3
TGCCGGAACCCCTGCCGCAGATTATCGTCAAAATCCCGAAACAGATTCCCACTCGGAATCACCGCATCAATATTCCGCAGCCGCAACCACTGCCCCGCAAAATTGGTAGCCAGATTGAACGACCGCCGGTCCGCCAGCATCCGTCGAGTCTGCCGTTCCAGCTCCCCCGGCCCGCTCAACGCCCCGCGCGCGGCCAGGTCCAACAACACATCATCCGGCACACTACTCCAAAGGAAAAACGACAACCGCGAAGCCAGCTCCAAGTCACTAATCTTATAGACCCCACCCGCCGGAATCGCAGCCGGATCCGTCTCCACCCGGAACAGAAACTTCGGGTTCGTCAGCACCGCCGCAACGGCCGCCGTGATCCCAGCCTCAAAGCCGCCATCCGCCCGAGCCCTCCGGAAGTACGCCATCGGGCCCTCCACCTCGCCCTGTGCCAGCGGCCGCCGGTAAGCCCGCCGCATCAAAGTGGAAAGGATCGTCCCCGCACAGGAATCCGTCTGTTCCTTACAAACAAACAGCCGCCGCCGGCTAGGCGTATCTCCCGCGCCCTTAGCCGAAAAAGGTCCAGTAATCACAACCTGGTCCACCGCCGGAGCGGTCCGCGGGTGCCGCCGGTCATTAAACCGGGACACCGTCGGCTGCCGAGCCGTATCGATCAACGACGACCCCGCCTTCACAAACGTGACCGCCAACTCATGCGGCCCCGCCTTCACCGGAACCCGAACCTTCAGCGGCTTCTCGCTCAAAACCTCAATCCCAATACTCTCCCGCGAAACCCAGAAGGTATGCACCGGCTCCCGGTCCACCAGCAGCAACATCTCATGCTGCCGCGCATCCCGCAGGCCGCTCACAATGCCCGCCAAATCGCGAGCCAGCAGCACCTGCACCTCATACTCGCCATCCTGAGCAAACGTGTAAGTGGTAGCCGCCCCACCCCGAGTCCCCAGCGGCATCCCCGCCAAATGCCCCTCCTGCGTCAAGTCGGCCTTCAGCCCAATTGTGTCGCTCTGCAAAGAACTCTGCGTGCTGCCAACCGCCAACCGGCTAATCCGCTGCGCCGCCGAAATATACCGGTTCAGCAAAGCAGGCGACAAATCCCCCACATTCACATTGTCAAACCCAAACCCGCTCTCATCCGCCGGCAAGAGTGCGGAAGCATCCACATCCAACGCCAGAAGATCCCGAACGGAATTCTGATACTCCGTCCGATTCAACCGCCGCAGCGTCTCCGTCCGCCCGGGATCCACGCGCCCCGCATCGAGCGATGCTTCAAGAGGAGCCAACAACGCCATCCGCTCCGCAGCCGAAGGCTGCGGCATCCCCGGCGGAGGCATCACGCCCGTCCGCACCTTCCGAACCACCTTCTCCCAAAACTCCACCCCCGCCTCAACCCGTGGCAGCGCCGCCGCATCCAAGCGCAACCCGCCACTCTTCACCCGCTCGTTATGGCACGACAGGCAATATTGATCCAGAAACTGCCGCGACTGCGCAGCGCAATCCCCCGCCGCGACAAGCAGGATCACCCCCGCCATCCCAGCCCGCAACGCATTCCAATTCGTTAGAACCAGCACGCGTTGTATTCTACTACCAACGTAAGGAAGACGTCTTAATCAGAACAAAACTTGGTAGCAGCCCACCGCTGTGCGGAGGTTTACGATCCTTGACTGCGCTTCATGATTGAACAAGTTCTCGGCTCAACTCTCGTTTGAGGCCTTTTTGGTAGCCGGTGGCGCAACGGTCCGAGGTGGAGCGACTGAAGGCTTAGGCATTGGCGGAGTGGATTGATTAAGTGGTTGGCCAACTGGACGTTGTAATGGTGGTAGAGGGGCAGGAGAACGGGGCGGGGCGATTGGCGGTCGGGGCGCAGAGACCGCTGGACTTGGAGGGCGAACCGGCGTCGGAGTGGGTTCCAATTCTCGAGTGGACACCCAAGAGTCCTCCCATTCTGCGCTTGTGAACACCTTCAACCTGTTATCATCTTCAAAAACCCGGATGGCTACGCGCAAGAGTAGCCGATTTCGCCCGACACCTGGGTCATGTATCCACTCTAGAGCGTCAGGAGTGTCCCATTCTGCCTCGTCGACTGGAATCCAGGACCTCGAATCCAACCATGCACACATGTCGTTAAAGGTTCTAAAGAACAATGGATATGGGGCCGCCGTCACTTTGCGGAGCCGTTCAAAAATAGGATGGTTGGCGAGGAGAATTTCATTAATAGTGCTGCCCTGCTCGCGTCGTTCGTTTGTCAAGAATGTGACGAGATCCTTCACCGTGTTGAGGGCGGTGTGGAGTTCATCCCCGGCGCGGCGATCGGGAAGAGTTTCTTGCTCTTGGAGAAATCGTTGAAATAGCCCAGCCCACTGTTCACGAAGGTGAAGAGCGATTTCACTCGATTGTCGAAATTCGATCAATTGATTGTTTTTCGGCAGAGTCTCGATCTGCTCGATGAACTTGAAGATGCGCTCGTCGTCCGCGGCCACATAACTTATGCCCTCAACGTTTTTGTTCCGAAGGTACATGCGGTACTCAGCCATCACCGAGGTATCGACGAAAACGTAGCACTGTTTATTAAGCCTCAGCGCTGTCTTTAGTTCCATCTGAGAGATTGAGTTGTCTTGATCGAAAGATACAGACCCAAAACGACCTCCAACGATATTGACCACGATGTCAACTTGGGCAATCTCTTTGTAGCAATAACTTTCCAGTTTTTCAGTGGAGCCATATGGGACTTGACCTCGCTCGTGCTGTACCGTCTCATACCCAATTTCCTCTATGAACCGCTGAAGGTCTGCACGAACTTGCCGAAGGTCATAAAACGTGGAGCTGATGAAGACTCGAGGGCGCGACTTCATTACAATATACTTCGAACCCATCAACTTTTGGCAATCTACACCGCGAGTCTGGAGGCCGGGGAGCCAACCTCAGGCGGCATGTGCCAGTTAGCCTAGTAAGTAGCCCCCGATGGACATCGACTGAAGGTCCAAACACACCGCGCTCCCAAGAATGCACACACTAGAAGATTCTCTAACCACTCGCGCCGCTCAGCTCTTCCTGCAGCACAGTCGCAGCATCCTCGCCCGGCTGACGAAAAACGTGGACAGTCCGCGATCCGAAGTTCTCGTCCAGCTTCCACTTCATGCCGCGCTACTACCGGGCAGATCCACGAACCTCTCCCGGCTCATCTCCGCGCCATAGGCGATGGCGGCCAAAAGGTCCTCCCGCTGGAGCTGCGGGTACTGTTCCAGAATCTCCTCCATCGAAGATCCGGAAGCGAGAAAATCCAACAAGAGCGAGACCCAGATCCGCGTGCCCCGGATACACGGCTTCCCGGCGCAGACCAGTGGGTCAACTGAGATTCGTTGCAATAGGTCCGTCATCGCGTCTCGATTCCTACCTATCTCAAAATAGCAGGGCCCACACCCAAGCCGTATTCAACCAACCCGGCAATACCGCGGCACCCCAACGACACCAAAAACCTCACCGCACACGCCAAAAGCGCCAACCTTGGCCGCAGCCCCAACCACTACGCAAGCGCGGCCAGACACATTCTCGAAGGCGAAGACGGCATGACCCGCTCCCGCAACCCCACGCGATTGAACCACACCACCGGTACCCACGACACCATCGTTGCTCTCACCAAAAACGTTCCAAGCGCATCGTCGGCGCACCCCTACGACGGCTGGCACAGCAACGGCTACTTCCACTACGGCGCTTTCCGCCAGCAAGCCCACCATCCGATATACAACCAATCTGCCACCTACCAGACAATCCACTAGACGCCTCGTTGTCAAATATGACAACATCATCTATATCGATTGGCACCGAACGAAGTATGGCGGATATCCGAAAAACCAGACCGGTTTCCTGGCTGAAGTCAGCACTCCGGGAGTTCGAGAAGTTCCCGGACGAAGCACAAGTCCGCTGCCTGACCGCGCTCACCATTGCCGCCGAAGGTGGCAAAGCGGATATAGCAAAACCGCTGCACGGACTCGGCTCCGGCGTGCTGGAAATCGCGTTGCCGTTCGAGGGCGACGCATACCGGGTTGTCTATGCCGTGCAACTCGGATCCGATATCTGGGTTGTCCATGCCTTCCAAAAGAAATCAACGCAGGGTGCCAAGACACCCCAACGTGAGATCGACCTCATAAGAGACCGCTTAAAGCGACTGAAGGAGTTACTGCCATGAAAGACGAACAACTCGAAATGGTACGCGGCAGCGGAAACGTTTTCCGCGACCTGGGTCGCCCGGACGCCGATGTACTCCAGGTCAAGGCCATCCTTGCCGCCGAGATCGTGAAGGCGCTCGACAAAGACAGGCTTACCCTCCGGGCAGCACACGAACGCACGGGAATTTCCGCCGCCGACTTCTCTCGCATCCGAAACGCGGACCTGCAACGGTTTACGGTCGACCGTCTGATGTCGATCCTCAACCGCCTCGGCTCCCGTGTCGAGGTGAAAATTCGAGTCCGAAAAATGGACGTCGAGCCAATACCCGCTTGAAAATGCCGCCCGGCGCATCAGACGCCATTGTATCCATCCGCGACAGCCCGCTCGAAGAAGGCCGTAAAGGTCCCTATTACTGACCCCACGAAATGATAGACACTACTCCCTACACGAAAATCGTAGAGTGGTCCGAGGAAGACGGCTGCTTCGTCGGCACTTGCCCGGAACTCCTCTACGGCGGATGCCACGGGGAGGACGAAGCGACAGTCTTTGACCAGTTGTCCGCGGCCGTCAACGATGCGCTTGAACTCTACCGCCAGGACGGTAATCCCCTACCCGCGCCTACAAACAAAACCGCTGACAAATCGGAGACCACCCCTCCCCCAAGCTAAACTCAAACAGTGCGCCCCCTCATCCTCCTCCTAACCCTCCTCCCCCTAACCGCCCAAACCAACGAAACCCCACCCACCTTCACCCCAAAAACCGAATCACACAAC